>CAZRDD010000309.1:0-6290 GCA_964598675.1 uncultured Parafilimonas sp. | reverse complement strand
CGGGCCGGTAAAAGCCCTGATGATGCCCGTGCAAAAAATTACCGCGTATATGCAAATGGCAATCCATTGATTGGCTAAATGGTTAGATGTATATGAAGTGGATAGAAAGAAAAGCCCCAGCGCGCAAACGGAGTACAGTAATACACCCCTTTGCAGCATAAATTTTTTCTCACTAATGTCAATTATATGCCCTGCGTACAAAGCAAAACCAAACGCAGGCAAAAACTCCGAAAGGCCCACCAGGCCAATGGCCAGGGCGGAGTGCGTTAACTGGTACACCCACCAGCCCACAAGGGTACTCATCATACGTAACCCTGAAGTGAATAAAAACCTGCCTGAAATAAGAAATTTAAATTCTGGAATTTTAATGGCGGCGAGTGCATCATGGTCCTGCCGCTGCCCGGTGTCACTTGTCATGTATCAGTCTTTTGTTGCGTTGCATCAGCAATGTGCCTGCAAATAAAACAGGCTGCAAGGTAAAACTTTATAAAGCCATTTATAATGAAAATGCTACATACATACCATTAAGTTTTTTCAAAATGGGCAGGCACAACCCAAAAATATAACGGCAAAAACCTGATACTCCGTGTATCTTCCACTCCTTCTGCCCTATGCCATCCACCTTCTGCCCTAAGCCTTCTGCCCTAAACCTTCTGCCTTCTTCGCTCCACCTTACGCCTTACACCTTCTGCCCTACGCCTTATACCTTCCCCCTTAATCCCTCTCTCACGGCAGGCTCAAATAATGCTGGCCCTCGCCAATATCGCTGTCAAGCACATCCAGTATGGCCTGCAAATGCCTTGCATCACCTAAAAAATCGGCATTGCTGGTATCCACAAAAATGGTTTTAATATTATGCTGCTTTATGTAGCTGCTGTAGGTTTCCTGTATGTTATAAAGGTATTCATCGGGTATCTGCTGCTCGTACAGGCGGTTGCGCTTGCGTATGTTTTGTTGCAGTTTGCTAACGGGTGCATGCAGGTAAATAAGCACATCGGGGAAGATAAGCTGCTGGTTGATGATGTCAAAAAGCTTTTGATAGAGGCGAAACTCCTCCTCCGGCAGGTTCACTTTTGCAAACAACAGGCATTTGGTAAACAGGTAATCGGAAACCGTTACGCTTTGAAACAGGTCGCCTGTGTTAACCATTTCCTTTAACTGCTTATACCGTTCAGCCATAAAAAACAGCTCCAGCGGAAAAGCATATTGTTTTGGGTTTTGATAAAACTGCGGCAGAAAAGGGTTGTCGGCAAACTCCTCAAGCACAAGGCGTGCGTTAAGTTTTTTTGATAGCAGGTGCGCCAGCGTTGTTTTGCCCGCCCCTATATTACCCTCAATTGTTATAAAGTGGTGTTGCATGCTGTACATCAAAATTAATATGCACAACTACTCCGCAGTATAAATTTTATGCACATCCAGCGTATCCGGGCAGGCCTCCAGCAGTTCCGCTACCGGCTTTTGCAACACCGGGTGTACAGCTTTAGGGGCTATTTCGGCCAGCGGCAGCAATGCAAAACGCCTTTCGGCCAAATACGGGTGCGGTACCGTAAGTATGGGGGTGTTAATAACTTTATCGTCTATTAAAAGAATATCAATATCAATAATACGCGGCCCCATTTTAATGCTGCGCCTGCGGCCAATTTTCTCCTCAATATCCAGCAAAGTTTGCATCAGTATTTCGGGTGCAAGCGTAGTATGCAGCAGCAATGCCTGGTTGTAAAAATCGGGCTGATTGGTAAGGCCCCAGGCTGCCGTTTGGTAAAAAGATGAAACGCCCATCACATTACCGCAATATTGTTCTATTAATTGTATAGCTTGCTGTAAATAAGCAATCCTGTTGCCCAAATTACTACCAGTTAACAGGTACGCTTTATGCATAAGTTGGTAAAATAATAATCATCAAATATCTTTATTTTTTTTAAGCACAACGGGAAACATATATGAAAAGCTTTTTTAAGATATTCTTTGCCAGTCTTTTAGCCCTGCTGGTTTTTACAATCATTGGTGCTTTTATCCTAATTTTTATGATAGCCCGTGCATCCAGCCACGACAAACCATTCATAGGCGATAAAGGCATACTGGTGCTTGACCTTGGGGTTAATTACCGCGAACAGGCAAAGGATAATACCCTGAACTCCTTATTTGGGGGCGATGCCTCCGACAATGTACCCGGCTTGTACGATGTGGTACGCATGCTGCATTACGCAAAATACGATACCACCATTAAAGGCCTTTACATTAAAGCCGGGCAAAACGCCAATGGCTTTGCCACCAGCGAAGAACTAAGAAAAGCCGTACTGGATTTTAAACAGAGCAAGAAGTTTGTAATTGCCTACGGGGAGTATTTTAGCCAGAAAGATTACTATGTAGCCACCGCGGCCGACAAAATTTACTGCAACCCCAACGGCGGTGTAGACTGGGGCGGCTTTTCCATTAACCTGTACTTTTTAAAAGGCCTGCTCGATAAACTTGAAATTGAACCCGAAGTGTTTTATGCGGGCAAATTTAAAAGCGCTACCGAGCCCTTTAGGGTTACACAAATGACGGATGCCAACCGCCTGCAAACCAATGTGTGGCTGGGCGACCTGTACAGCGATTTTTTACAAACCACCGCCGAAGCACGCAATATTGATACCGCCAAACTGCACCAGCTGGCCAACGACGGGGCCATACAAACAGCCAACGATGCCCTTACCTACAAACTGGTTGACGGCTTAAAATACGATGATGAAATAAAGGCGATACTGTTGAAAAGAACCGCCAAACAGGGCAACGAAGTAAATTTTGTTGCATTGGGCAAGTATGCTGATGCCGTTGATTTTAGCACAACAGGGGATGATGAAATTGCCGTTATTTATGCCCAGGGCGATATTGTAACCGGAAAAAACACCAACAGCAACGATGAGAAAATAGCCAGTGATGATTTTATAAAAATGATACGTAAAGTACGCCAGGATGATAATGTAAAAGCTATTGTTTTCAGGGTAAACTCGCCGGGGGGCAGCTCCTTAGCCAGCGATGAAATATGGCGCGAAATAAGCCTGGCTAAAAAAGATAAGCCGGTGGTGGTAAGCATGGGCGATTATGCGGCTTCGGGCGGGTACTATGTTTCGTGCAATGGCGACTCTATTTTTGCAGACAAAGGCACCATTACAGGCAGCATTGGCGTTTTTAGCATTTTACCCAACATGCAGGGCTTTTTTAAAAACAAGCTGGGCATAACCTTTGACGGTGTAAAAACAGCCCCCTATGCCGACATGGGCAGCAGCAACAGGCCACTTACTGAAACAGAAAAACGCTTTTTGCAAAACGATGTAAACAATATTTATAACCAGTTTATAAGCCGGGTGGCAAATGGCCGCAAGAGGGATACTGCCTATATTGACAGCATTGCACAGGGCCGTGTATGGACGGGCCAGCGCGCCATCGGCATTGGCCTGGTTGATAAAACCGGCACCCTGCAGGATGCAGTTGATTGCGCCGCACGCATGGCAAAACTAAAAGCATATAAAACCGGCGAATACCCGGAACGTAATTTTACCCTAAAATCGCTGTTGCAGGGCTCGCTGGGCGGGTCAATTAAAGCGGATGCTGTTAAAGAAAACATTGGCGAAAAACAATACCAAATGCTGATGCAGGCGCAAAAAGTACAGCAAATGTTTGGCGTAACACAAACAAGGTTACCGTTTGAGTTTGATATAAGGTAAACTAAGATAAATGCTTAATGCTCAACAGCCTCTCCTAACAATGAGAGGCTGTTTTATTTTTACTTTTATTGTATATAAACAATTACAGGGGTAGAAATTGGTTAATCAACACGGCAGCCTTAGCTGTTTTTATGATGCACATTGCCGCAGCCGACCTTTTAAAACAAAAAAAACCTGGCTTTTTTCGCTCTGGCTAAATAATAAAATAGCTTTGCGGCACTAATTTACAGTATGCCGGATAAATATAACCAGTTTAAGGCCATGTTCGCGATAGCGAAGGCCAGTTTAAAAGCCACTTTCCGAAGCCCCTCCTCCTTAGCTTTTAGCTTTGGGTTCCCCCTGATTATTATATTGGTTTTTGGATTTGTAGGCAGTAACAGCGCTTTTTCGCTGGATGTTGGCCTTGAAAAAGATGCCGACACGCTTAGCCCGGCTTACACCATGCTTAAACAAATACCCGGCCTGCATTTTATTGACAAGCCCGATACCATTTTAAACGAAGATTTGTCAAAAGGCAATATTACCGCCTTAATAAATATTAGAAAGAACACAAAGGATACCCTTACCAAATATTACATACATTTAAAAACATCCAACGCTGTTAACCAGCAAAACGTGCGCACCCTGCAAAACGTGCTTACGGCCGCTTTAATGCCGCCCGACCAAAATGTACCAAGGCTGATAAGGGTTGACGCCAACGTGGAGAAAACCCCCGGGCGCATATACCGTAATATTGATTTTTATCTGCCGGGGCAGTTGGGCTTCTCCCTTTTAGGGGCAGGTGTGTTTGGGGTGGCCTTCCTGTTTTTTAACCTGCGCCAGCAATTAGTGCTAAAACGCTTTTTTGCCACGCCTATAAAGCGGCCCTACATTGTTTTTGGCGAGGCGTTAAGCAGGGTAACCTTTCAAATGATAACCTCTGTAATTATTATAGGGGTAGGGGTGGTGTTTTTTAACTTTACCCTTGTACATGGCTTTGCCACCTTTTTGCAAATGATGATATTAAGCTTTTTGGGGCTGCTGGTATTTATGGGGTTTGGTTTTATAGTAAGCAGCGTTGCCAAAAACGAGAGTACCATTCCTCCTTTTGCCAATATTTTTACCTTTCCGCAGTTGTTATTGTCCGGCACTTTTTTTCCGGTGGATGTGTTTCCTAAATGGCTGCAATTTTTATGCAACCTGCTGCCTTTAACGCATTTTAACAACGCCATGCGTGATATTTCGTTTGAGGGTGCCAGTATTTTAAGCAGTTGGAAAGATGTTGGCGGCCTGCTTATATGGGGTGTAATTGTGTATGCAGTAGCCATTAAACTGTTTAAGTGGGACTAACCATCCATTATGTTTTTTATTAATTTAAACAAGGTTTTTATACAAATACATTTAACATGCGCATAGCAAAACTTGGGTTAATAAGCCTGGTTGTTTTTTTTGTGTTGATTACCGTTATAGGGGCCCTTTTTCCCTCTGTAATACTGGTTTCAAGGGCTGTTAACATAAATAAGCCAGTTGACAGCGTAACCGCGTATGTAGGCGATTTTAACAAATGGAACGAATGGATGGAAGGCGCCAAAACCGATGATCTTAAAGTTTTTGTAAAAGACAGTGCGCATGCTGTATTTGGCACCACCATTATTACCCTGCAAGGCAGGAAGAACAATACATGGACGTTTAACTGGAAACAGGGCAGCGTAACACAGATGTCAACCATAAGCGTAACACCCAACACCAACGGCTGCATGGTGCAGTGGGAGTACCAGCAGCAACTTGCCTGGTACCCCTGGGTTAAGTTTGCCAGCATGATGAACGACAAGATTATACAGGAATCGCTGGAGAAAAACTTAGCCAACCTTAAGCAAATAGCAGAGCATTAAACGCCATATTCATCCGCAATGGCTGTAAGCAAATTGTACACCTTAGCAAGCTCCCCTGCGGTAATACAGTAGGGCGGCATAATATAAACGGTATTGCCCAGCGGCCTTATATAAACCCCGGACTGCAAGCTAAACTCAGTAACTAAGCCGCTGATGTTATTAAGGTATTCTGTTTTGCCTTTATCAATTTCAAATGCCAGCAGGGTACCCAGCACTCTTATGTTTTTAATGCCAGCCTTATGTTTTAAACTCTCCGCAAACTGCCTGTTGCTGTTTGCTATCCAGTCAATCTGTGCAAGACAATCATCGTTAAGCAGCAGGTCTAAACTGGCCAGTGCGGCAGTACAGGCCAGGGGGTTGGCCGTAAAGGAGTGGCCATGAAAAAAAGTCTTGTACTTATCATCGTTTACAAAAGCCTCATAAATTTTTTCAACACAGGCTGTAACACCCAGCGCCATGGTGCCACCGGTAAGCCCTTTGCTAAGGCAAATAATATCAGCTTTTTGCTGCAGGTATTCGCCTGCAAACAATTTGCCGGTACGGCCAAAACCTGTCATTACCTCATCGGCAATACAAATAATGCCCTGTTGTTTTACAAAGGCCAGCAACGCATCCATACTGGCGGCGCTATACATTTTAAGGCCACCTGCCCCCTGTACCAGCGGCTCGTAAATAAAAGCAGCAATTTCACCGGCGTGCTGTTGTACGGTTT
>CAZRDD010000308.1:3500-6299 GCA_964598675.1 uncultured Parafilimonas sp. | reverse complement strand
TTGGCATCTGGCGTAATGTTTGGGGTAACACATTCAAAATGTTCGGGGTCAATCACACTCTCCATGTGGAAGCCACCTGCAAACAGTTCGCCTGTAAAAGCGCCCGTTTTTAAATCGCGGTTGGTATGGCAGCCTTTGCAATTAGCCACATAGTTGGCCAGGTAGCCACCGTAAGCCGCAGTAGTATCGGGCTTTACGCTTACTGCTGGTGTACCTTGCGGCCCAACGGGTTTAATAAAAAATGCATTGGCCATATACCCCATAACATTAAGCTTTTTTGCAGGCACTTTGTTTTTAACCGGTGGCAGTGTGCGTATAAAAGATATAACGGCAGTAAGGTCCTCATCGCTCAAATTTTGAAAAGGCATAAAGGCAAAAAGGGCCCGTCCATCGTGCCCAACACCATACCGCAACGACCGCGCAATTACACTATCGCCCAGCCCCCCAATACCTGTTTCTACATCGCTGGTAAGGTTGGGGGTGCGTAATACCCCAATGGGCAGGTTAAATGTTTTACCACCACTTAAGTTTACAAAAGCGCCTTTTTCAACCATCGGGTAGGTACTGTCGGGCGTATGGCACTCAATGCAGTGGGCGGGGCCCGTTACCAGGTATTTACCCCTGGCAATTACAGCGGAATCGCTTGAAGCATGTATACCGGTTGGGTAGGGTGCATCGTACTTTTTGTACTGTTTTAGCCATACAGTTAATACAAGGACTACTAACAGGCAACCCAAAATTGCGGCAACCCATTTTAAAAACTTTTTCATATAGCAGGCATTTAGTATAAATGTTTCTATAAAAACGCTGTTAGCGCCAAAAACAATAAAACTTGTGTGCAGCAACCAGTCAACCTCTGTGTAATAAAAATATAAAATATTTAACAAACACAAAATTTAACATAAAGTATTCCTTTTTATACCAGCTTTTCTCATTCGTATACAGGGTATACTTGGTATTTATAACGGCTTTTTTGTAATTTTCGATAATAATTTCTTTTGTATGACTGTTTTGGCGCTTTATAACCTTAAGGGCGGTGTTGGCAAAACGGCTTCCACCATAAACCTCGCTTACCTTGCTGCTGTTGATGGCATAAAAACGCTTATATGGGACCTTGACCCACAGGGCTCTTCCAGCTACTACCTTAATGCTGAACCCACCGAAAAAAATGAAAGCAAAAAAATATTTACTGATGAAATTGCCCTGAAAGATGCCGTGCAGGAAACCATATTTGAAAACCTGTGGATTATTCCGGCAGACCTTTCGGCACGGCATGCAGACCTGCTGCTGGACGAAATGAAGCAGAGCAAAAAGAAACTAAAAAGCCTTACAGGCAGCCTTAAAGGGCAATACGACCTGGTAATACTGGATTGCCCGCCAGGCATATCGCTGCTGCATGATAACATTTTTAATGCCGCAGACTGGGTGTTAATGCCCAATATACCTACAACACTTTCAATACGCTCATACGAGACTGTTATAAAGTACTTTGAAGAAAATGGGTTTGACCAGGCAAAAATAAAGTGCTTCTTCAGTATGGTTGACCACCGAAAAACCATACACTACGAGGTAATGCAGCAGTTTTATAAAGACAAAGTTTTTTTTAAAAATTACATGCCCAGTTTAAGTGACATTGAGCGCATGGGCATATACCAGCAGCCTTTGTTTGAGTTTGCCAATACAAGTTACGCAGCACAATGCTACCGCGACCTTTGGGCCGAAATAAAGAAAACATGTTTATAAACCTTAACCAATAAAAGATATTATGCATAGAGAAATAACCTCGTGGTACAGCCCGGCCCTGAACAGGCAAATGCCCATTGCCACCTATGGCCATTATGGCTTTGCCCTGCTTATGATACCAACCGCTGCGGCAGACTACCTTGAGTATGAGCGTTTTCAGCTGATTGATGCTTTAAGCCCCTTTATAAACAGCGGTAAATTAAAAGTTTTCAGCATAGACAGTATGAATAAAGAAAGCTGGATGAACAACAGTATGGAGCCTGCGCATAAGGCCATACGGCATAACCAGTTTAACGAATATGTACACAATGAGGTGGTGCCTTTTATACGCAACAGTACCAGCAATACTACCATGATATACACCTGCGGCGCTTCGTTTGGCGCGCTGCACGCCATGAACCTGTTTTTAAAAAGGCCGGATATTATAAACGGCGTTATAAGCATGAGCGGTGTTTACGACCTTACTGAATATACAAAAGGCTTTTGGGATGAACAGGTGTATTACAACAGCCCCATACACTACATACCCAATTTAAACGACGCATGGTTTTTGGGTAAGATAAAAGCAAGCCACCACATACACATAGCCACAGGCAGCGGGGAGTATGAAGACCCTGAGGCTAACAAACGCTTTTCACAGGTGTTATGGGATAAAGGCATTTGGCACGACCTTGATGTTTGGGGGCCAGGCATAAGGCACGACTGGAGTACATGGCGGCAGATGCTGCCTTATATTATTCAAAATAAAATGTAACGAATTGCCCCGCCCATAACGGGGCTTTTTACTAACCATGCAAAAACAGTATTTACAAATATGGCTTAAACACAAAGCGGTTAAAATAACCGGCAAAATACTGTTGTGCTTAACCGCTATAATAACCATTGCACTAATATCGGCAGCGGTATATATACACTACAATAAATCCGCTATTATTAATAAGGTTAAAGAAGCCTTTGCTAAAAATGTTAACGGGCAGTTGCAGATAGGCAATATGAACGTATCGCTATGGGCGCGTTTCCCCAACATTACGGTAACCCTGGAAAATATTACTATCA
>CAZRDD010000308.1:0-3490 GCA_964598675.1 uncultured Parafilimonas sp. | reverse complement strand
TCACCGACTCGTTAAACCACAGCCCGTTGTTGCAGGCCAAATCAATTTCGTGCAGTGTCAGCCCGTTTCAACTTACAGCATCAAAGCCTGCGCTTGAAAAGCTAAAAGTTGTTAGTGGCACCCTGCACCTGTTTATCGATTCGGCGGGCTTCGACAATTCGTATATCCTGTCCCCAAAAAAAGCGCTTTCATCCAAAAGCGATAATACCAGCAGCCAATCTTATATACATATTATTGAGCTGGATGATGTAAGGTTCATCAGCGAGCAAGCAGTTAACAACAAAAAATTTGAGGTATTGGTTAACAGTGCCTATGCAAACATTACCAGGCAGGATTCGTTACTGGTTATTGATGCCGAAGAAAACTGCCTGATAAAAGGCCTGGGGTTTAACCTGGCAAATGGCAGTTTTTTACAAAACATACCCGTTAAAGGCCGGTGGCTGCTGCAGTTTAACACCCTAAGCAAAACATTACATTCGCCTGCAAACAGTGTTTTTATCAATAACAGCAATTTTAATATTTCGGCGGATTTTAGTTTTAAAGACTCCGGCAGTTTTAACTTAAACGCATCAACCGGTAATATTCCGTACCAATATGCCAAAGCAATTGTAACCCAAAAAATACAAAACAAGCTTAGCTTTTTAAATATATCTCAATCCATAAAAGTAACAGCCCTGTTAAAAGGACAGCTTAAAAAGGGTGGCGATCCCCAGGTGTACGTAACATGCACCGCCAGCAATAACACGCTGCAAACAAAACTAACCACGTTTAGCAACTGTAGTTTTATTGGCATTTATACCAACCAGTTAAACCCGAATAAAAAACCATCAGACCCCAACTCTATTGTTTACTTCAACCGGTTTACAGGTAAGTGGGCGGGCCTTGAAATGGTGGGCGACAGCATACGCATTGATAATTTAAGCACACCCTCTTTCTTTTTTAATTTTCATTCAGCGTGCAGTTTTCAGCAATTAGACAGTGCCCTTAATTTAAAGGCCATCAACTTTGATGAAGGTGCCGCTACGCTAAACCTGCAATACAAGGGCCCGTTAGCCGTTGATGCCACCATATTTGCCAACCTTACCGGCGGGCTGCAGTTTACCAATGGCAAAATAACCTACCTGCCCCACAACCTGCAGTTTGAGCACTGTAATGGCAACATTACTTTCTCAAAAAACAGTATGGCCATTAAAAAAATAACGTGTAACTATAAAAAAAACCGCTTTGAAGTTACAGGTACCGGCAACAGTATAAACAGCGCCATCATGGCTACGGGCAAATCATATATAGCCTGTAACATTTACTGCCCATCCTTTAACGCATCCGATTTTAAAAGTGTATTTGCAAACAACAGCAATACCATTAAAGCAAAAAACAGTACCAATACCCTTGGCAATGCTACAGGCACACTGGATAATATTTTAGAAAAAGGCGATATAGAATTAAATATTACGGCAGCCGAACTGTTGCTTAACAATTTTGTGGCACAGGATGCCAGGGTTGTTTTATTGCTGCAACAAAACAACTGGCAGGTGCAGCGCGCCTCGCTAAATTTTGGCGGCGGCAGTTTTTTTGTTGATGCAAACGTATTCCGTTCCGGCAATAATTTTGTTGCTGAGGCAAAGCTTGATATAAAGAATGCCGATGTACGCAAGGCTTTTTATGCCTTCAATAATTTTGGGCAGGAGGCTATAACCTATCAAAACCTGCGGGGCAGCCTAAATGCAGGGGGCAACCTGCACATGCTGCTTAATAATTCAGGCAGCATTGTGCCTGGCACCCTTCAGGGTACAGCAAGCTTTTCTATCCAAAATGGCGCACTCATAAACTTTAAACCACTTACCAATTTGCAGGAGTATGTTTTAAAAAACAGGGATATGACCAATGTTGCATTTGCCGAAATAAAAAACAACCTTACCATTAAACAAAACCAGGTTTTGATACCGCGCATGGAAATTGCCTCAACCGCCATGCGCATTTTTATTGAAGGAGTATATGGGGTAGATACCGCCACCGACATTAGCATACAGGTTCCGTTAAGTAACTTAAGCAAGCCTGCTGAAGGAGCACCAACCAATAAAGGCACTGATGTAAAAGCAGGGCCGAGTTTATACCTGAGGGCAAAATCTCGTGCAGATGGAAAAGTAAAGATTGGGCTTGACCTTTTTAGAAAATTCAGGAAGAATAAAACGGTGCAATAGTTAATGCCACCACAGCGTAGTGCCCTTAGCAAACGGTTTAAACGCAGATTAATGAAAAACTGTTTAGCCCCATTAACTTTTAAACTAAATTGCTGCAACATTGTTTATCCAGCAAACACTTGTTTATGAGATACTTGCTTCTTATTACGCTATTGGCTGTAACCGCTTTGGCCTGTAATACCGCCAGTAATGCACCAAAAACCGCTGTTACAGTTGCCGACTATTTTGCCCCGCAGGATACCGGTGTGCAAACAGCAGGCATAAAAATGATACCCATAACTACACCAGTTGGTACATTTAACGTGTGGACAAAACGTATTGGCACCAACCCGCGCATAAAAGTGCTGCTGCTGCACGGCGGCCCGGCTATGACACATGAATACATGGAGTGCTTTGAAAGCTTTTTTCCGAAAGAAGGTTTTGAGATGATTGAATACGACCAGCTTGGCAGCTATTACTCAGACCAGCCGAAAGACAGCAGCCTGTGGACAACCGAACGATTTGTGGAGGAAGTGGAACAGGTGCGTAAAGCCCTTGGCCTTACCAAAGACAATTTTTACCTGCTGGGCAACTCGTGGGGTGGCATTTTGGGTATGGAGTATGCCCTGAAATACCAGCAGAACCTTAAAGGGCTTATTATTTGTAACATGATGGCCAGTGCGCCCGATTACGCCAAATACAACCTTGAACTGCAAAAACAGATGGACAAAAAGGTGATTGACAGTATTATGCTGTTACAAAACACCGGGCAGGTTACCAACCCACGTTACGAAGCTTTACTGGCCGATTACTATAACCAGCACCTTTGCCGTATTGTACCCAACCCAGACCCTGTAAAGCGCGCTTTTAAACATGCCAACATGGAAATTTATACCATGATGCAGGGCCCCAGCGAGTTTGGCATATCTGGCAGGCTTGCCACCTGGGATGTAAAAGCACGGCTAAAAGAAATTACAGTACCTACCCTTACTGTGGGTGCCCATTATGATACGATGGACCCAGAGCACATGAAATGGGAAAGCACACAGGTACAACATGGCCGTTACCTGTATTGCCCCAACGGCAGCCACCTGGCAATGTGGGATGACCAGGAACATTTTTACCCCGGTGTTATACAGTTTATTAAAGATGTGGATGAAGGGCGGTTTTGATGTAAGCAAAAATATATAACCAAAACAGCATGATATTTGTATAATTCTTAATACTCTAAACCCATGGATTATACAATAATATTGTTTGTATTTGAAACGTTACTTTTTTTACTTGCAGTTATAGCTGTGAATGTGATA
>CAZRDD010000307.1:0-6305 GCA_964598675.1 uncultured Parafilimonas sp. | reverse complement strand
ATCCAGCAATTCGCCGGTACCGCTGCCGCTTATACTGCTTAAAAAGTAAATGCTCTCAAAACCCAGGCTGTAAAATTCAGCGGCTTCCAGCAGGCGCTCGCCATTATCTACCTTGTTTACCACCAGCAACACTGGCTTGGTGCTTCTGCGCAGCAGGTGTACCATATTTTCGTCAAGCTCGGTAGTACCAGTGGCCGCATCCACCATAAATACAATAGCATCGGCTTCATCAATGGCTATACGTACCTGTTTGCGTATTTCTATTTCAAAAATATCCTCTGTATCGGGCACAAAACCACCTGTATCAATAAGGTTAAAGGTTTTGCCGTTCCAGTCGGCAATACCATATTGCCTGTCGCGTGTTACGCCGCTAATATCATCCACAATGGCCTTGCGCTGTTCCAGCAAGCGGTTGAACAAGGTACTTTTTCCAACATTAGGCCTGCCTACAATAGCTACTGTAAAACTCATAAATAACTCCGCCCCAAAGGGCAATTTTAAACCTGCTGGCCTGCAAAATTATTGGCAGGGTACAAGTATGTAAATAAATCAGCAGGCCGCAATGTGGTAAAACATCTATGCAAACCTGTTATCACTCTGTTTCGTTATAATACCCAAGAAAACTGATAACGTCTTTTTCGCTCTTCAGTTTATTCTTGTTACTTGCCAACCACGCCGTTTCTTTTGCAGAGGGGGCAAGTAAGGTTGTAATTTCCTGGCTGTCTAAACTTTTAAGCGGGTTTAATGCTCCGCCTATTAAAATAATAAAATTATCTTTAGGTAGAAAAGTGTAATTGTTTTTGCCAGAAACAGGATCGAACCCACGGTTATGAAGGTCTATTGTGGTAAGCTTAAGCAATTGAGCCTTACCTGTGTTAAGCACCTGTATAAACGCATTAGGATTTTTATCGTCAACGCCGGCAATTTGCTGAAAAACCGCTGCAATTTTAGTGGTATCCTTAAGGTCTAAAAAAAACACTTTTTTTACCAGGCCTGCATTAGCAATCAGTTCGGTGCCAGCAGAGTCAATGTAATGCAACTCACTCTTATGCAGGTTAAGCCTTACTTTACTCAACCGCATACCTTGGTTGCTGCGTAAAACAACAACAGCGCTTCGCCACCTTGAATCATAATAAGGCGAACCAGTAACATCAGCATCATCAATAGCGTCAACGGCTTTAACACCAATGGTGGTAGGGTTGGTAAAGCTTACGTTACCGTAACCGCCTATACCGGCAGCATTTACATCGAACGTAATGCCTGACTGGGCATGCCCAACCAGTGCACCGCAAAACATTATTAAAATGATTACAAGAACTTTCATATAATTTGTTTTAAGGTTGTTAATACCTGTTTAAAAACAGCTTACGCTAACAGGCATTGCCAATATACAAAAACCTTAAACACCAAAAGCTTAAATTATAAAATCAACACTCACTATCAATATCACCTTGTTACCCACACCTGTAAACATCTGTACCATATGCAAAGGCATTTGCGCCCGCGCGGCAGATTTTACCCTACTTAGTTTTATTATAAAAGGCTAAAAAAGCCAGCACCTCTTTCTCGCTTTTTAGTTTGTTTTTGTTGGTTTGCAGCCAGTTATCTGTTTCTGCATCCGGTATTACAAACGCCAATACGTTTTCCTTATTCAATTTTTTTACCTGAAAAAAAATAGCATCTTTAAGCAGGTAATAATCTTCAGTTTGCTGAAACGAATATTGCTCCTTACCAACCGAAAGGTCCATCTTCTTATCAAGTGTAACAGATATTAGCTTCAGCAATTGTACATGTCCCCCGTTTAGCACCTGGCAAAAAGGCGCTTCAATAACATTGTACTTGCTCTTTATATCTGCAAACCGCTCAAAAACTGCTTTAACATGGCCTGTATCATCACCTGTGCCTAAAAAATATATCTTGTTAACATTACCAGTGGCAGCAACAAGCTGCTGACCGCCGGGGCTAACATAGTGTACATCGTTTGTGTACAGGTTAAGCCTTGCTTTTTCAACCTTTACAGCACCTCCGCCGTTCAATATAAATACCGCAGGCATCCATTCCTCTTTCCAAAAAGGGCTGCCTTTAAAATCGGCATACTCTATACTGTCTGCATTCTTCTCTCCCAGCGCAGAAGGGTTGGCATATTGCAGGCCATTGGGCGTTGAAACAACGTTATAAGCCGTTTGTGCAGCCAGGCCCTTTGCCAAACAAAAGCCAATCATTAAACAAAAAAGCATTTTCATACACTAAGGTTTGTGGTTAACCCAAAGTAAATAAACATTATATGCTTTTACTGTTAAATTAATAATACCCATATTCCTTAAGCTGCTGTTCATTATCGCGCCATTTGGGCTTTACTTTAATAAACAGTTGCAAAAATACTTTCTGTTGCAAAAACTTCTCCATATCCTCCCTGGCCATAGTACCCAGCTTCTTTATCATTTTACCCCCTTCGCCAATCATTATAGCCTTCTGGCTTTCGCGCTGTACAATAATATCTGCCTGAATTTTTGTTATATCCGGCCTTTCTTTAAACTCGTTTATAATTACAGCGGTATGGTAAGGCAGTTCATCGCCAAACAGCTCGTAAATTTTTTCGCGCACCATCTCGGCGGTAAAAAACTTGGTGGAGAGGTCGGTAATATCATCTTCGGGAAAAAACGGTTCCCCTTCCGGCAACAGGGCCAATATCTCTTCAATAAGCTCCTTTATATTGGTTTGCTTTAAAGCCGATACAGTAATTACTTTTTTGCAATAAGGTTGCTTTTTAAAATAATCGGCTACCTCCTGCACTTTGCCGGGCTTAACTGAATCGGTTTTATTAACCACCACCAGGCAGGGAACTTTTAGCTTAAGTGCTGTAAACAATTGGTTATTTTCCTCGGCATTGTCTTTTACATCCATCAGCAAAATACCAATATCTGCATCTTCCAGGGCGCTTTTTACGCTCTGCATCATACGCTCATGCAGTTTGTATTTTGGCTCAATAATGCCGGGGGTATCGGAAAAAATGATCTGGTATTGGTCTTTCTCCGTTAAAAAGCCTTTTATACGGTGGCGGGTGGTTTGCACTTTGGGCGAAACAATAGCAAGCTTTTCACCCAGTAATGCGTTAAGCAGGGTGCTTTTGCCCGCGTTGGGCCTGCCAAATATATTTACAAAACCAACTTTCATATTAAGAGGCTAACCACTGAGTTGCAACAGAAAAGGTACGCAACAAATAGCCGTAACCTTTTTAACCGGGTGGTTATATTTTTCAAAAATGTCAAAAACCGCTGCAGGTTGTACGATTTTCTTTAAATAGCTGCTGCTGAGAAAAAATCGTATACCATTGTTAGCGTACTGTCTAAAAACAACAAAAGCCTCTTCCGAGGCTTTCATTTGTGTTGCGAAGAGAGGGATCGAACCTCTGACCTTCGGGTTATGAGCCCGACGAGCTACCGCTGCTCTACTTCGCGATATATCTTTGTACTTTTATTACCTGTAAAGGCTTTTAGAGTATGTGTTTCGCGATTTGGGCTGCAAAGATAAGGGCATACATATTACCAGCCAAACTTTTTTAAATTATAATTGCACAAATTTGAAACTAAACACGAATGCGGGCGAATTACACAAATTAAACTGCCTTTCTGAATGTAAAGCCCTACTAAAAATGAGGAGGCTGCCTTTTTGGGGCAGCCTCATACACTTATAAACAACAAGGCGTTTTACCTCTTACAAACCTATCCCCTCTTTTTTACATTTGAAGCGCCCGATACATCTAAATTGGTAATTACAGCTTCGCCTTTATACCCAATACTGCTTGCCCCACTGGCCTGTGCATCTAACTTTTTATTTACCGTAATACTTACAGATGATGCGCCGCTGGCCTGGGCCCTGCAATTATCAACCTGCAGGCCATACCCTTTAAAATCGCTGGCACCACTTACTTCAACCTTCAGGCCGTTTACTTTGCCATCAATATTAACCTGGCTGGCACCACTTAAAGTAAAACGTATGTCTGCACCTTTAATGGAGGTTTGTTTTAAATCGCTGGCACCGTTTATTTCAATATTCATATTATTGCCGGTAATACCCCCTTCTGCTTTAAGGTTGGAGGCACCACTAAGCTCCAGCGAAAAATTATCTTCCACCGTCAACGGGTCGCTGATGCGTACTGACGAAGCACCGGAGGCATCCAATCCTTCAAGGCTGGTTACCGTAACGTAGGCTTTAAGGCTTCTGTTACCCCAGTTCCAGCCATTCCAAACACCATTTTCTACGTAAATACGCAGTTCGCCATCACGCACCTCGGTTCTAATTTTGGCCGTGTATTTATCATCCGCTGCACTAACGGCAACAGCCTGCTCCTTACCCTGCGATAAATACAAGCTTATGGCGCTGGATACATGCACTTTTGTAAAAGCACCTACTTTACGCACCTGGGCATTGGCATCGTACACCACATTTTGCGCACTGGCATGCAGCCCCGCAAACAGCACAAGCACGCATACACCCGCTATAATTTTTTGCATATCAGTATATTTTATACATGGTAAACGTAGCAAAAAATAAAAAGTTACAGCTAATTAAAAATTCTGCCTTTATTTTGCACCTGCAATCGTATTTGCTTAAACAGGTACCGGTTTAAACGTTGCGTTTTGCATTTCCCGGGGTGCTTCCCCTTAAAAGGAGGCTGAGATTATACCCGTAGAACCTGAACAGGGTAATGCCTGCGAAGGGAAGGTGTACTTACATAGTATATATTGTACCGCTGTACTATCTACATTATTCCTCTCCATTGCATTTTTCCTATTCAAAAAAAATGGCCGTATGTACGGTTGCTGTAGCCGTTACTACCTGTGTTTGTGGCAATACTGCTTAAACATTAAGCATACTGCCCAGGTACTTGGTAACAGTAAGCGCATTTAAACATCGTACTAAAAAACGGCAGGCAAACTATTTTAATTAACTCAGTTTAATCAAAGGAAAAACAGTGGTTATGCGTACAATTTTATTAATAATTATAGCAGCCGCAATGGCTTTTACAGTGGCGGCACAGGTTTCAGTTAAAGGCACTGTAAACGGGCCACAGCATCAACCGCTGCAGGGTGCCACAGTAACACTTTTTGTACAAAACAGCAAAACCGCTACGGCTGTTACAGGCAATGATGGCGGCTTTGAGTTTGCCAATATTAAAATAAATACGACCTGTAGATTAACCGTACATTACACCGGCAAAAAAACAGCGGCGCAAAGCTTTACAACAGGCGAAAGCAACAACTTTACTTTTACGCTGGAAGACCTGGTGTATTTTCTTGAACCGCTGGAAGTACGATCAGTACGTGCGGCAGATAAAGCACCTTTCACCAAAACCGACCTTACCGCCCAGGCTATTGCCAAAACCAACCTGGGGCAGGATATTCCCTACCTTATTAACCAAACACCATCGGTATATGTAAGCTCCGATGCGGGTAATGGCGTGGGTTACACCAGTATGCACATAAGGGGTGTTGACGGCACCCGTATTAACGTTACCCTTAACGGCATACCCTACAACGATGCCGAAAGTCAGGGTACCTATTTTGTGGATGTGCCGGACCTGGCTTCCTCCGCTGGCTCCATCCAAATACAGCGCGGGGTGGGTACCAGTACCAACGGTGCCGGTGCGTTTGGCGCCACCATGAACATAAGCACCAACGAGTTTAACCCGCAGGCTTATGCAGAATCTAACAACAGCTTCGGCTCGTTTAACACCTGGAAAAATACTGTAAAGCTGGGCAGCGGGCTTATAAACAACCATTTTACCATTGATGCACGCCTTAGCCAAGTGAGCAGCAACGGCTATATTGACAGGGCATCTACCAACCTTCAATCCATGTACTTGTCAACGGCATACATTGGTAAAAAAACCTCTGTGCGGTTTAATTTTCTCTCGGGTAAAGAAAAAACGTACCAGGCCTGGTATGGTATTGACTCTGCCACACTTGCCACCAACAGGCGTTACAACCCTGCCGGTACCGAAAAACCAGGCAGCCCCTACAACAACGAAACCGATAATTACTGGCAACAGCATTACCAGTTGTTTATTAACCAGGACCTGGGCAACGCATGGAAGCTTAACATAGCCAGTTTTTTAACACGTGGCTATGGCTACTACGAGGAATACAGGGGTGTTGATGCCGAAACCGCCGCTGGCGATGCCTCTGCCACCGCTTACGCCACCTACGGATTGCCCAACCCAATTTATGGCAAAGACACCATTACCAATACAGACCTGATAAGGCAGCTTTGGCTGGATAATTATTTTTATGGCCAAACCTTTA
>CAZRDD010000306.1:0-6325 GCA_964598675.1 uncultured Parafilimonas sp. | reverse complement strand
CATTTTTAAAGCATTTCAAAGCCTGGCGCAAAAAAGCACCCCTATTGACCTGTTGACGGTGGTAGAGGAGCTGAAATCGAAAGACGAACTGGAAACCGTTGGCGGCCCTTATGCCGTTACACGCCTTACCAATACAGTAGTATCAACAGCCAATATTGAAGCGCATGCCCGGATAGTGCTGCAAAAATTTATACAGCGCGAACTAATACGCATCAGCAGCGAGATTATTGGCGATGCTTACGAAGACAGCACCGATGTATTTGATTTGCTGGACGACAGCGAAACAAAAATGTTCAACATTACCAATAACTACCTTAAGAAAAACTACGAGGATATTGGTAACGTATTGGCAAAAGCCATTAACCGTATTGACGAACTGCGCACCAAAACCGATGACATCTCTGGTGTTACCAGCGGTTTTGCAAGTTTAGACCGCGTTACTTACGGATGGCAGCCAACCGACCTTATTATACTTGCAGCACGCCCTGCGGTAGGTAAAACGGCTTTTGCCCTTAACCTTGCGCGCAGTGCTGCCCTTAGCCCAACCAAACCAACACCAGTAGGCTTGTTCTCGCTGGAAATGAGTGCTGCACAGTTGGTGCAGCGTATATTATCTGCCGAAAGCGAAATACCGCTGGAAAAAATAAGCCGTGGTAAGCTGGAGGAATACGAATACCAGCAACTGCATACAAAGGGTATTAAGCGTTTGGAGCAAGCCCCCATATTTATTGATGATACCGCTGCATTAAACATATTTGAGTGCAGGGCCAAAGCCCGCAGGCTGGTAAACAAGCACCAGGTTGGCCTGATAATTATTGACTACCTGCAGTTGATGAGTGGCGGCAGCGACAAAAACAGCAACCGTGAGCAGGAAATTAGTACCATAAGCCGTAACCTGAAAGCGCTGGCAAAAGAACTGAGTGTGCCCATTATTGCCCTTAGCCAGTTAAGCCGTGCCGTGGAAACCCGTAAGGAGAGCAAGATGCCACAGTTGAGCGACTTGAGGGAATCGGGAGCGATTGAGCAGGATGCTGACATGGTTATGTTTATTTACCGCCCTGAGTATTATGAAAACAATAGTAATGAAATGGGCGAAAGCACCCGTGGCGAAACCCATATACGCATAGCCAAACACCGTAATGGTTCGCTTGAAACCATTAAGCTGCGCGCCTTGCTGCACATACAAAAATTTGAAGAGTGGGAAGGGGATAGTGGTTTTGGTGGCCTTGGTGGAGGCGCTGGCGGTGGCGGTAGCTGGAAGCCTGTTGCGCCTGCACAGCCCGCCGGGGATGGTGGTGATGCCGGTGGCCGCTTGTTTATACAAAAAGGCAGCCGTATGAACAGTGGCGAATTTGATGAGGGCTTTGATACCGGGGCACCTTTTTAAGTAAGTACAACGTACCAAGTTTTAAGCGCAAAGTTTTGTGAAGGGGCAGTAATTGCTTTGCATACGCTTGCTTGCTGTACACAAAAATCCTTGTTAAGCATGGTATATCAATAACTGCACCCCGCAGTTTTGTTAACTTTGCCCAATGAAATGGTTGTTGCTGGCAGTATTGTTTACAGGTGTGGTTGAGGGTGTAAAGGCACAGGTTTCCTTAGAGGCGATACAGGCAGACTATGTTACAGAGGGCAAACGTAAAGCGTTTGATGCCTATTTGCGGGATACTGCCATAGCGCAGGTGTTTAATGATGTGCTTGATAGTGAAAGTGAATACGGCTTTGCCGCTGCCTGCGATGCTGCCCTGCAATTTATGATACGAAACCAAAGCGTTGAAACAGGGTTTTCTAAACTGTTCAGCCAGTATAATAAGCTTCAATATTCCACCCAATTATCTTTTCTGGAAGCTGTTTGTGGGCTGTACCCTGGTGTGTATAAAAACCAGGTAAGGGTGCTTATTGGCAGCGAGGCAAAGCCGAAGTTGTTTGCCATGCAGGCGGTTTACCTGCTGGCCAGCGATGAAACACCGCAAATAAAAGCATACCTGCTAAATGTATTAAACACCCGTTTTGCCAAAAAAAATACAGATGAACTGCTGCTGCAGTTAAGGGATTACATATTAAACCATACCACCTACACGCACCAGCACCCGCCCGATATTACGGAACTGTTTAACAACCAGCAGGTGTTGCAGCAAAAAGTTGTTTACTCCTTTCAACGCTGGAACCGCGATTACCCAGGCCTGGCAGTGGTACAAAATGCCGATGGCTCTTTTGCCAGGGACAGCGCAGGCAAACTGCTGGTGTTTCAGCAACTGGCACGTTCTGCCAGTAACCTGCCCTATTTTATTACCGATGGCAATACACCCCAGGGCATTTACAGCATCACAGGTATACAGGTATCCCGCAACCACCTGCTTGGCCCCACGCCAACCATTAAAATGGTAATGCCTTTTGAAGATAACGAGGCATATTGGGGCGATACGTACGACAATACCAAAGATGCAATGGGCAATTACCTTGCCCTGTTACCTGCTGCATGGCAACAGTACACGCCCATAACCGAAGCTTTTTATGCTGGCAAAGTTGGCCGTACGGCTGTAATTGCGCATGGTACTACATTAAACCCCGTATATTTTTATGGCAAAACGTATTACCCCATATCGCCAACTTTAGGCTGCCTTTGTGCCAGGGAAATATGGGATGCTGCAACCGGAAAGCTAAAGGAAAGCGAGCAGCTAAGGTTGGTAAACGCCTTTAAAGCCACAGCCGGTAATACCGGTTATGCAATAGTAATAAACCTTGATAATAAAAAACAACCGGTTACCGCTGCTGAGGTGGAGGCATTGGTGCAGCCGTACGAAGCCCGGCGTTTAAAAGGCGAAGTTCAAAGTGCCAGGTAAATTCATGAAATACTAAGCCTGACAATGTGGATGGCATTCCCCTTGTTTTTTTAGCTGCCGCTTACAAAAAGCGTTATCTAAATCGCTAAAACTTCAGCTATTCTCTTTCCGGACTCATATTATTGCCCCCAGCCGTTAGTTTTTCAATAATTTTGTGCTTTTCAAACAATTATTGGCCTGTTATGAAAGATTTGTTGAATACAAGTAAGTATTTGGTGAAGGAAGGAAAGAAAATATCCCTCAAAAATTTTTCTACAAGCCATAATGGTGCAAAATATACCAAAGAGCAGGGGGCTATTTTGTTGCAAAAAAGTGTTGACCAGTTATCCAGCCTGCAGGATAAACTTTTTGCCAGCGGTAAATACAGCCTGTTGGTAGTATTACAGGCGATGGATGCAGCCGGTAAGGACAGCACCGTTAAACACCTTATGAGCGGCCTTAACCCCACAGGCGTAAAGGTTAGCAATTTTAAGGAGCCATCATCTATTGAACTTAGCCACGATTATTTGTGGCGGCATTACGCGCAACTGCCACGCAGGGGCGAAATTGGAATTTTTAACAGGAGCCACTATGAGAATGTACTTGTTACAAGGGTGCACCCAGAGTTGTTGTTGAAAGAAAACCTGCCAGGCATACACAGCGTGGAGGATGTTAATAAGAAATTCTGGAAGCAACGGTTTGAGCAAATAAACAGGTTTGAGAAAAACCTGGTGGAAAATGGCACCGTAGTGCTTAAGCTTTTTCTGCACGTGTCTAAAGAAGAGCAGAAAAAACGTTTTTTGGAGAGGATAGACAATCCCAAGAAAAACTGGAAATTTTCAACCGGCGATATTAAGGAGAGAGGCTATTGGGATGAATACCAAAAAGCGTACGAAGAAGCAATAACGCACACATCTACAGAGTATGCCCCCTGGTACATTATACCGGCAGATGATAAATGGTACCTGCGCCTGGCCGCCGGGCTGATTATGCACGATGCTTTTGAAAAGCTCCATTTATCTTACCCCAAAATATCAAGGGCTGCCAAAACCGAATTGCTAAAAGCAAGGGAGTTGTTGGTGAATGAAAAATAAACCAAACCTTACCCTATGGAGATGCTGGTGGTGTGCGTATTGGCATTAACAGCCCCGCATACCCCCTTAAAATATCCCACACATTCGGCAAGGCCCGGCAGTGGGTCAGTGGCATCTTTTTCATGCTCAAAACTGCAATGCCCGGTATACCCTTTTTTAAACAGGGCCTTTACCAGTGCAGGTATATTAATAATGCCCCGCCCAAGTTCCAGCGACTCTGCATCTTTTTCTGCTTTTTCAACATCCTTAATATGCATATCCATAATGCGGTCGGCATATTTTAAATAAGCGTCTGCTGGTTCAATATTATCTCTTTGCGTATGGCCAATATCAAGGCACAGGCCCAGCCGGGTGTCTAATTTTTTAATGTGGTTATATACATCGCCGGGGGTAGGGTACAGTTTATCTTCCGGCCCATGGTTGTGTATGGCCAAACGTATGTTGTAAGCTTTTACTTTTTGTTCAATATAGGGCAGCAGTTCATAAGCAGGCGAACCAACAATCATATCAACACCAACCATTTTGGCATACTCAAAGGCCTGGTCTGCATCCTGCTGCGTTTTCATATAAATAACTCCTACAGCGTAAATGGAAATACCCGCATCGGCAAAGGTTTTTACTACTTCATCAATCTTTTCTTTGGTGCTGTTTAATGGCAGAAATATATCTTTAAGCGAGAAGGTTTTAATATTCACCCTTTGCATAATAGCGATAGCCTGCTGTATGCTGCTTTTTGCAAATGTATAACCGGCAATACCCAGTTGTAAGCTGGTAACACTGGTGGCTTCAAAAGGTTGTTTACCTGCTGCGGTTGCAAGCATGGGTGCAACGCCTGCGGCTGCCGCACCAATAGTGGCCTGTTTTAAAAAAGCTCTCCTGTTTTGCATATGGCTGTATTTTTACGAAAACTACCTGCTGATAAAATTATTGATAATACAGTTACAATTGCAAATAATTACCATGTATTGATGTAAGCCGCCGCAAGGGGCGCAGGCAAGCCCATTCATCCTCAATCATTTAAAGCACTCATTATTTTCAGTAGTTTTAACGCTTATAATAAAATACGGTATGAGTAACCCGATTATTAGTATAAAGAACCTTTGGAAGAGTTATGGCAACAAAGCGGTGTTGAAAGGGATAGACCTGGATATATACCCCGGCCAGGTTATAGGGTACATAGGGCCCAATGGGGCTGGTAAAAGCACTACGGTTAAAATACTGTGTGGGTTAATAAGCGATTACGAAGGGCAGGTTTTTGTTAGCGGCCTTAACCTTAAAGAAGATGCCCTTGCTGTTAAAAGCCGCATAGGGTATATACCGGAACTGGCCGAGCTGTACGATGTGCTTACGCCTGTTGAGTTTTTAAGCCTTATGGCAGAATTGTATAACCTTGATGTGCATATTGCCCAGGAGCGTATGGGTAAAATGCTGGCGGCCTTTGGCCTGCAGGCTAACATGAACGACAGGATGGATACTTTTAGCAAGGGCATGAAGCAAAAGGTGCTTATAACATCGGGCCTGCTGCACAACCCCGATATTATCATACTGGATGAACCGCTTAGCGGCCTGGATGCCAACAGTGTAATTATTATTAAAGAGCTGATAAGCAAACTGGCAAAAGAAGGTAAAACCATATTTTACTGCAGCCACATGATGGATGTGGTGGAGAAAGTAAGCGACAGGATTGTGCTGATAAATGAAGGCACCGTAATAGCCAACGGCAGTTTTGAAGAACTGCAGCAACAGCAGGGCAACGAAAGCCTGGAGAAGATATTTGCACACCTTACAGCGAAGGACTCCCTGAGTGATGCGGCAGACCAGCTGATAAGCGCTTTTGATTAGTGTTATTATTTGGCTGCACGAAAGCCCGCAAATGCAGGATGCTTACTTTTTTAAAATGAACAAATTATGAATGTTGTTAATACCTTGCTGCTTAAACTGGTTTTGCTGCCTGCCCCGTTGTATAAAAAGTTGGGTGTAAATATGCCGCAGTTAAAGGCCATACTTACTGCCAAGCTGATTATGGACGACAGGAGGCCCGGCAGTTTTCAACAAATGCAGCAAAAAAAGCAAAAGAAGCCGGTGCGTTTCGCTACGCTCAGCACCATGCTGGTTGCAATACTGGTGGGTATTTTCTTTGTATTCTCTTTTAAAGTTGGCGAAAACTATATCACCCGTTTCTCCCTGTATTTTTCCTTTTACATCGCCTTCCTGGCATCGTTACTTATTTCAGACTTTACAAGTGTACTTATTGATATACGCGATAATTATATCATTCTGCCAAAACCGGTGAGCGGCCAAACCTTTGTACTTAGCCGGTTGCTGCACATATTTATACACGTTTGTAAAATTGTGCTGCCCATGATGGCGCCGGCCCTGGTGTACCTGTATGCCACACTTGGTGTAACC
>CAZRDD010000305.1:0-6337 GCA_964598675.1 uncultured Parafilimonas sp. | reverse complement strand
GCTTGCAATACGTATGCCGGGCAAATGATCGTGCGCAGTAGGATGCCCTTGCAAACGAGTATTTAACTTTCTAAAAGTTTTTAACTCGCTTACCGGAAAATATCCGCTACGAGCTAACACGCTATAATAAACCGGAGAGATATGCCCATTTGAAAGAAAAAATAAATCATCATTTATTCCGTCCATAGTAAAATGTTGCGGATCGTGTTTTAAAATTACCTTGTAAAGTGCTGTCAAATAAATTATCCCACATTGTTATAAACAACCGCTTATCTGGTATAGTTTTAAACCCTGTGTAAGGGCATTACTAAATAAATATTTTACAAAATAATCATTTTTATACAAATGCCCGCCTTGCTAACCCTTTAAGAAAGGCCTTCTGACAAAAAAGCGCTGCTGCCTATTTTTGCCGCCAGCATATGGCACGCAATACACCCACAGGCAAGGTTACTGCTGGGCGTTTAACAGTATTACCGCTACCCTTATATTTATCCGGTAAATAAGGGTAATTTTTTTATTAAATACCGCGTAAAATAAACTATTGGGTTAAATTTGGATTAACCATTCATAAACAGCACAATAGGCCGTAATGGCAATACTATGCCTTACAGCCTGCCAAGCATTTACAGTGTTACATTATGTTTCATTTATACTATTATAAGGGTTTAAATGCCCTCAGTACATGGCTGGTTATAATTTTTTTGGGGTTTGTTTTTTCTTTAACCAGCGCAAACACAGCCACTGCGCAAAACAATTTTACCGGCAGGCTGTTAAACCCGCCAGGGCCGTTTGGATCGAACAATGCGCTTCTGGCTATGGATGAGCAAGGTTTTTTGTGGACAGCCAATAACCAGGGTATCTGGCGTTTCGACGGGGCTGAAACAGTACCTTTTAGCCTGGAGAAATTAAAAATTGGCTCAGAAGAAATAATAGGCAACATTTACTTTTACGATGGGTTTATGTTTGTTACTGCCTATAAAGATAACTTGCATGTTTACGATATGCAGGCCGATACAGCCTATGTATTTCACTTTAAAAAAAGGTTCTTGAATTTTACACCGGCAGGCAAAGGGCGGGTACTTTTTTTTACCACCGATGGGCAGGGATATTATTTTTCGCGCAAAAAGTTACTTGAGCAGGGGCCAGATTTGCGAAAAATGAAAGGCTGGCAGCCAAAGATGTACGCAGGCTCCCATGTGCGGGATACGGTAACCGGGCGCGAATACATGTGGCTGGGCAACTGGGCTGGCTATTTTAAAGGCGACTCCATTACTGCTGCCACACTTAATCCGGCAGGCACGCCAGATGGGCTGATGTATAAATCGTCAATTGATGTCAAGGTTACCAGCAGGTATTTTATACTTTCTTTTACTACAGGGTTTGCAGTTTACGATAAAAATACACTTGCCCTATTGTACACCTACCGTGGGCACGAGGCTGGCGTAAACCTGCTTATGGGCGACACACTTGTGGTGTTTGATAAAAGGCCCGACGGCAAAATATCGCCGCAGTTGCAAAGCCCTCTTTTTCATACCGAACCAGCCATTTTTGAAGATAGCGTTACCCTGTTATCCATATTGCCCTCTGGTTACCCTGGCCGCTTTTTTTCATCAACCGATGTTGGCCTGGCCGAGCTGCTTTATCACACCAATAAAATTGATACTTTTTACAACAGAACAACCATTCTTAAACACTCCCGGCGCAACAGCATAAGAAGCGTTTTGCGCTGGCATAACAAACTGTACACCGGTACCTACAATGGTTTTTTTGTGTACGAAGGCCGAAAAGTTAAAAAAATATCAGGACATATTGTGTACAGTATTGCCCCGGCAGACGATGATCATTTGCTGCTGGGCATTGAAAACGAACAGGGGTTTGCCGAGTACAACAGGATAACCAATACCGTAACCCTGCTGTTTAAGCAAAAATTTGCTGGTGGCATTACCAGCCTTATTAAACAAAACAACACTTTTTTGGCAGGTTCGTCCGGTGTAATTTATCAACTGGCAATTAAAAACAGGCAATGGCAGGTGCAGCCCGTTTTAAGCGATACCGGATTGGGCTTTATAAGGCAAATTGAAAAAACAGGCAACGATGTTTTTTTTGCAACACAAACCGGCTTTTACTGCCTGCATGGGCAGGGCAGCCTACAAAAACTGTTTCCTGCCAATAAAAAAATGCGGGTTAATGCCTTTATTAAAACGGCCTGGGGTTGGGCTTTGGGTACACATGGCAATGGCCTGGTAATGATTAACAACGCAGGCCGCGTTGTAGCCAGCTACGGCGTTGAAGACGGGGTGCCGGGTGCATTTGTTTACTCCCTTACCACTGCCCGTAATATTGTTGTGGCTGGCTGCAGCGGCGGGGCAGGTATTTTTATAATTGACAGCACCCATTTAACTCCTTTACCAGTAAACACCTTATACGCCGCCAGCGGTTTAACCAGCCAGGAGTTTAACCACAATGCCAATTTTTACGACACCATAAGCCACCAGATAATTTTGGGTGGCTTAGATGGGCTTGCTTTTTTAGACGAAAAATATCTTTCAAGCTATCTGGCCCCCTCTGCACGCAAAATAAGCCTTGCAGCCGTAAAAAGCATTGAAAGTAAAACCCAGCAGATAAATGCCAGTATTATGACAGTTGGACTGGATAAAATTGTTATTCCACCGGGCAACAATTTTATAAGTTTAAAATTTGCATGTGCCGGTAATTTTAACCAAACCATCGCACTTTTCAGGCTGCTGGGTTTTAATGATGCATGGCAAGCCTTTAAGCTTGACCATGATGTTAGCTTTGCCGGCCTGCCACCAGGCAACTACAAAATACAGGTAAAATTACCCGGCTCGGCCAACGAGCAGGAATGGCTTGTTAAAGACCTTAAAGTATTGCCAGAATATTACCAAACAATATGGTTTAAGGCCCTTATAATTTTAGCATCAGCCTTTGTTGTATGGTACATTTGGCGCCGCCGTTTACAAAGCCTGCTTAAAGAACAATACCTGCGCACCACCATAGCCAGCGATTTACACGACGAAATAGGCAGTACACTTACAAGAATATCTTTTAACAGCGAGCTTATGATGATACAGGGCATCACCAAAGACAAAAGGCTTTCTCAAATTTCGGATGACAGTAAAAAAGCTATCTCTTCTATAGCGGATGTTATATGGTCAATTGATGCATATTATGATAACAACCAGGACCTTTTAACACGCATGAAAGAATATGCGGTAAAAATGCTTGAAGACACCGCCGAAAGCATAGCATTTAACCACGAAGGGTTTGAAAAAATTGATAAAATGCCACAGGTTATAAGGCAAAACCTGTACCTGATTTTTAAGGAAGCACTTAACAACATAGTAAAACACAACCACCAGCCAGCGGTTTCAATAACCCTTAAAAATAACAGCGAAGGTATAACAATGGTTATAAGTAATACCATACGTGTTGCAGCAACACAGGGTGTAACAGGCGGGCAAGGCTTGCGTAGTATGGCTGCACGCAGCAAAAAAATTAATGCCCAGTTTACCGCAACAGCCGATAATGGATTTTTTACAGTAAAAATTTTGGTAGCAAGGTAGCCCAATACCCCAAAAATGTTATTTAATATTATTTTTTTAACTACCATATTTACACCCTATGGTAAACCTTGCTATAATTGAAGATGATGCAAATGCCGGGCAGGCCCTGCAAACCTATTTTATAAGCATTAAGGGTTTTAACCACGTGCAATGCTTTGATGGCGTGGAAAGTTTTTTAACTGATTGCAGTATCATGCCCGATGCTGTACTGCTGGATATTGAACTTACCGGCATGACGGGCCTGGCTGGTTGCTTTTTAATAAAACAGCGCTTTAGCAAAACCAATATTATAATGCTTACCATGCACGATAACAAGGAGCTTGTTTTTAAGGCCCTGCAGGCCGGTGCTTGTGGCTACCTGCTTAAAAGCACCCCCCTGGCAGGTATTGAAGCAGCTGTACATGAGGCGCTTGCAGGTGGTGCGCCTATGACGCCGGGTATTGCCCGCAAGGTTATTACCTTTTTTACAGAAATGCCTGAAACAAAAAAAAATATAAAGCTGGAGCAGCTGACCAAACGCGAAGTTGAAGTAGCACAATTGCTTATGGCTGGCAATACCTACAAACAGGTAGCCTGGCACCTTAAAATATCAACAGATACTGTGCGCCAACACATAAAAAACATGTACAGCAAACTTGAAATTAACAGCAGGGTTCAGTTAATAAACGAATTTAAAAACAATTAAATTAAACTGGTTTTTACCACAACAACCAGCCAGTTATTAGTGTGCTAATGAGTTTCTTTTTTATAACCGGTATTGCTATATTATATTCATTAAAACGCCCGGCAAAGTTGGCATAGTTAATATATTCAATCGATCAAGAATAGTATTAGAGCGCTTTTTTTGCAACCAGCATTTTTTTTCGAAAGGTAAACCTACCCCGTATTTTAATTGCCGCAATGCTATACTAAAAGCTTTGCAGCAAACTTGCATTAGTTTGTTTTAACAAACTTTGCATTGTAGTGGTTATTTGCCCAGGTAATATTTATGCAGTACAAACCTTGCGGCAGTGGTTGTATTTGCGGCAGGCACAGGTGGTTAGCCCCCTTTGCCAACGGCTGCTGCACCGTTATTACACGAACCCCTAATGTGCTGGTAATGTTTATTTGCGCTATGCCTGCAGTATTACTGTATAACTTTAACAGCAGCATATTACTGGCCGGGTTGGGGTATATAGTTGCTGTTACCTGCGTGGGCAGGTTAACCTGTTTTACATTGGTAAATACCAGCGACTGGCTGTTACCCATTGCTGTGCGGTAATAGCTGGTGCCGGGCAGAGGTGCAGTATCGGCAAACCGGTACTGGTTAACACTGCCTGTATAACCCGCCTGCTGCACCCTGCCAATGTTTTGCCAGTTTACACCATTACTGCTGCGCTGCACTAAAAAATAATCATTACCACCGCTGGCATACCATGTGGTATAAACAGCGCCATTTTGGCCATATACCGTAAAGCCGGTAATATTTTGTGCAAGTATAACCGGGTTGCAGGTGGTGCTGGTAACGGTATAGGTGCCGCTGGCGGTACACCCATTGGCATCGCCTACAATAACGCTGTACGTACCAACATCTTTAATGTAAGGAGCCTGCAGGTGCGATGTGCTGCTGTCAGTATTTACACTAAGCGCTGTACCGGTATAAAACCTGCCACCCGTGGTAGATGACCATAGCCAGCTACGGCCATTGCTCTCATAAAAGTGGCCATAATTGGTGTTGCCGTCTATGCCACCACCCGTGCCGCAGGTAAGCGATATGTTGGGGATTGGGGTGCTTAACTGGCCAGCATCGTTAATCGTCCAGCCTTCGGCAATTAAGGCCGCACGCTGGGTGGCACTGGCGCAATACTTTAAACCTATGGCACCTAAACCCACTACAGGTTGGTGTGTTTGTGCTTGCCAGCCTATTAATGTACTGTCGTAATTGGCTACGGATAAGCCTGAGTAAGACAACATATTACCCAGATAGCCATTTGCGGTTTTTGAGATATTCCATTTGCCAAGATTTTGATTGAACGCCGTTGCATGAAAAAATGTTTGCCGATATAACTGGCCTGCTGTATTATTCCAGCCGCTTATATTTTGATTAAACTGAGTAGCATATTGAAAAGTATAATCCATATCATAAATCTTGTCGGTATGCCAGTTGGCAAACGATGCATTGCCCACTAATGAGGAGCAACTTGCGAACATATAAGCTATATTTGTTACTCCAGCTAAACGGGGGGTATCGGTAGCAGAAACATCCATATTACTGCATCCATAAAATGCTCTCAAAAAAGTTTCCCATTGTATGGCACTACCCCATTGCGTTACTGCAAGCAATTTATACCTGTCTCCGCCATTATTAAAATATATTCCTGGAAAACTACCAGAAATACGCACAGTATATGTACCGGCAGCAGCGTACGTATGCGTAGCACTACCAATAAGGCCGGTACTGGTGTTACCATCGCCCCAGTTAACGTTGTAATTAATGTACGAACCACTTACAGGTATGGTAATTTGGTTGCTTGCCGAAGTACCTGTGTTATCAGTCTTCCAAACAGTAACAAAATCTGTGGTTTGGGCGGCGCTTTTGCCAGAATTAAAGCAGAGTACACTTATAAAAAATGATAATAACCTGGCCGCTCTTACTATACTAAAACTGGGGTACATGTTAAAACTATTAACAAATGCAAGCTAAATAATACAAGAGAAACCGGCAATAACATGAATGGGGGATCTTGTAACCCTAAAACGTATATACTCTATTG
>CAZRDD010000304.1:0-6339 GCA_964598675.1 uncultured Parafilimonas sp. | reverse complement strand
ACTGTTCTAGAACACGCCCGAACCAATGGCCAGGTCATAATTTTATACAATAACTGCCAGCCATAATTTTCATTGCCTAAAAGGTGGTCGTTCCTGCTATAGATGTCGGTGGTCAGGTCTAGCAAATGCAACGCCTGTTGGTTTTGCAGCCTGATTGCTTGTATTTTGTTAAAGCCAGGTCTTCTCATTTCTTCCCACGCCACAAATATGGAATTGGAAAGGTAAAGCGATGGTAGCCCTGGAATACTGTATCGCTGTGTAGCAACTTTTCCCCTTAGTTGAAATGGAATATGGAAAAGATCAGGCTTACTTAATGCGTAATTTCCCTCTGAGCATCTTATTCTAAAAAAGCTATTACCTTCTGGAATCTCAAAGTCTTTATCCATATAATTTGCCACATTAGCCTTTTTCATGAAGCTACTAAGATTGTTGTAGGCAAGATTTATGTCGCCGTCATAATATGCGTCGATAGCATCAATAATACCTTCGCGTATGAGTTTACTCCGTTGTTTGAATATGTCAGGCTTGAATTCACTGTTATTTACGGGGCCGCTTAAATCAGTTGATTCGTCTACTAATGTACCAAACTGGTTAAGCAGCTTTTTAACTGTCGAACGAAAACTTGCTGTATCAACTTGTTTTATCGGAAGACACGTAATTGGATGTTGAAGGATTTCTAAGAAAGTCATACTAAGTTTATTTAGATGCGAGCCAAGCTAAAAATAATAGCCCACCAACAACAGCGGCAGCGTTACCAAAGGTTGGTGATTTTTGCTGTGAGGATATAGAAAAGCCATCTTTGGCAACCTTCTTCTCAATAAAGTCTGCTGAGGCTATCGCGAACGGGACTTGCATGCTGCCGTTGCATTTGTATATGCATGGGCGCTGGTGAGAGCCACTCTTGGTTAGCTCTTGCGTGGCATCTTTTATTAAGTCTTCAATTTTTACAGGGTAATGGCCATAAGTTGGCTTGTAAGTGAAAGCCTTATTGAGCAGTGCGTTGGTAAAAATAGCGCCCTCGGGAGTATCCTGTGCTGTCTCCCCGGCTGCAGTTGCATGGACAATGGTTATACCCGGTGGAGAGGATAGAATATAATCGTTAAATAAGTTCCGAGCTTCTGATAAACCGGAAGCATAAAGCCACTTTTCTACTTCTTCCGGTATTCCACTGATACTGGGCATGTATACTCTGCAAGCATCAATAAGCACAAGTTGGCGAACGCTAGTATTTAAAAGTTCAGTATCAGTTACGTCACCATCATATAGGCAAAGTTGGTTGTTGCCCCACACATCCATAAAACCATGTCCGGAAAAATAAACAAAGGAATAATCTGTAGCTACTTGCGTTGCTTGCCATGCTTGCCAGGCGCTTGGATTGTCAAGCACATGAATTTCACTTTTGTACCACGCCCCTCCACGGGGTGAAAGCAGGTAATTGTACATATTAGACAAATCTTGCGCGACACCAGGTAATCTGTTTTTTCCGCTCCCCGGTGAGCATATAAGAACAGCTTTTCTTGTAGGCACCTGTTTGAAGTTCATTTAGCGAGGTTAAGGTTACTTTTTTTGGAAAACTTACCGAGCAACAATTTATGCACATTTCTGTGAATGCTGTCTCTTTTAAATAATTTTAGATAAAATTTTCTGTATGCTAAAAGGACTTTTATACATGGAGAAGGTGGACAAAAAAGTTAGGCCTATCCCTTTTAAACAAAGAGTGCCGCCAAAGCTGGTTGAAGGTCAGCAATATTTTGTAAGTTTTGGAAATAATGATACTTACCCATGCACGCTAGTGGAGATTATCGAAGAGCGCTATGGGAAAGAAGTTCATATTGAAATACCAATGCGGCCAGGTTCAAAAAAAGGCTTCACAGACAGGAATGGTAAGCGAAGCCACAATTGGACTTCATCTCATATTCTTTACTCGGATGAAATTGGCGCGACACGCGAGGAAGCGGTAAGGCATACCGTTGGATAGTAGTTTAAAATCCAATTACCGCCGCCAAAGCCTCGTCTTTATCTTTATGAATAAAATTCGCTTGATAACCAATAGTAGTAGTAATGGAGGTATGGCGATAGAGTTTTTGAAGCATTTGAATAGGTATTTTATCGCCTGAGATATTGCCAAATGTATGTCGAGAGATATGTGTCGTAAGTTTCTTCTGTATGCAGTTTTGTTTAGCAAGCTCTTTCAATAGCAGATGTTTTAATGGCTTCAGACACCATGATGCTAATGAGCGTTTCCGTTTGTATAGTTTCCGGCAGTGCCGTTATAACCCCGTTTACGTGGCCAATTTCCATTGCAATTGCAAGGAGTTCTTCCTCTATTCCCTCGGTGTGGAAGCTGAAAGCAGGCCAGTCTTTTTGTTACCAATTATAAGTCTGAGCCGGTTATATTATTTATTCGGCTCATGGCTGCCTGACTAATAAAAATGTTAGGTTATTTACTGCTGTTGAAAGTATATATCAGCAGGCGTTTCAAACCTAAATCTACGCCATTGCCCAAACCTGATTGTTTGCATTTAGCACATTTACGGTTACAGATACAGGTATTTCTTGCATTCTTGGGCATAAACATCGTTATGAAAATAGAAGTGCAAGAAGTAAAAACTGAAATCCCCCTCAATACACATTCACCATATACCCTGGCGCGCACTCCCAACCGAGGGGCTGGCATTGGGGTATATCAGCTACCAGCCCCTTCGCCAATGTAGTTGAGTAGCCACCGGCCCCCCCCCCCCCCCCGCGCACTAATCATTTTGTATTTTCATAAGCCTTACGTTGCGAATGTCAGCATCCTGCAGCTGAAAGGAGATGTTTTTAACAACAAGGTTTTGCCGGTACGAAATCATGGTGTTTTGGCCTGCTATTTCGGTATCTATAATTGAGCCGCCTAATTTTGCATTGCTCTTTACCAGTATTTTTATGGTAAAAGGTTTTTGTGTTGCGGTTACATGCTCAATGGCATAGTTTATTGCGCTTTGTGGCTCGCCGCCCTGCCTTAGTGTTTGCTCAGGCGCGGCAAAAGCGCCTTTTACAGCATTGCTGTATTGGGCGGTGAGGGATTTTGCGTCAAACTGAAATTCGCAGGCGTTTTCATACCCGTTAGTGCCATTGGGCAGCAAGCCTACAGCCAGCTTTGCGGGGGCTTTGCCTGCGGGGTAAACATCAAAACTCAGGATAAAAGAACCATCGGCAACGGGGAAAGACGTGCCTTGATGGATGCTTTGGGCCAGCATTACAGTATCGGTGGCGGCGGGTGTTAATTCTTTCATCCATTTGGTGCGTATCCTTCCATCGGGCAGTTGCAGTAACTCGTGTACCACAAACGGGCCGCCCCAGCCACCGCGTATGGGAAACCACCCTGCCATTAAATAGCGGCCATCATTAATTTTTGTAATGGCGGGTACACTAATGCCGTTGTAAAAATCAAGCCCCTGCTGTACCATATCAACCCAGCCAGCGTTACCGGCACCCACGGGCTTGCGCCACAGGTTTACAAAACCGCCGATAATATAATCGAATTTGCCCCAGCGAAAATAAAAGGTACAATCGCCGCCGGGGGGAAAATCGGCACTTACACTGTGCCAGCCACTGTCTATATTGTCTGAGGCCCACATGCCTTTAGCCCTGAAGTTGGCAATCATTTTCAATTTGCCATCGCTGTCAACATATACACTGGGGTTTTCGCAATAATGAAACAATATTTTTGATTTTGTAAAGCGGTCTATGCCATTCTGGCTAACTGCATAACTGGCCCCGGAGGGGTAGCCTTTTGTTAAATCAAACGGAAAGGCCCCGGTTTTACCATGCTCATCATAATAGGCTTTTTGCTGAAAGGTCATGGTTTTATCGTCGGGAAAAATTCTTGAGGTATGCAGCCCGTAAGCAATATTAAGTTTGTTGTTAAAAACAAACGGGGTGCCTGTGCCAATGGTTTCCCACTGCTCATCAATAGGCACGGCGGCTTCATGCTCTGTCCAGGTTAAAAAATCTGCGGTGGAAAAATGCTCAAAGTAATGCCCGCCAACACCAAATTTGCTGCTGTGGTGCCTTCTGTCAAAAAGGTAAAAAACATGGTAGCGCCCCTCAAAAAAAATGGTGGCTACATCGCCTACCCAGGCGTTGTGGCCCGGTGGTGTAAAATACTGTACCCCGGGGGTAAGTTCGTTTTGCTTTGTGGTATCCCTCAGCGCTGCCAGTGCCGGAAAATACATGCTGGCCTGGTTTACTGCGCCGCTATCAATAAGCCAGTTGTTATCGTCGCCAAAGTTGGGGTAGCCAATGGCAAAATCATTATCCATAAGCTGGCCATCTACATACATGGTAAAGCGTACCCCGGTAAAGTTTAACACCACCTCATGCTGGCCCCAGGGGTTTTTTAATGCTGCAATGGGGCATCCAATCACCATATCGCGGTTAAATACTTTTTCAAGCGGCGAGGTTAGCGTAATGGTTGCTTCCAGCACAGGCACCGTACCATCGGCCATGGCAAAAGCGGCATAATTTTGTTTGGTACGTATGCCTGTACCTGCCTGTTTAGTATGCAGGGTTAAAATGCCCGGTATTTGCAGCAAAAGCTGCTCCTCCTGCCTGTTTGTTAAGTTTACCTGCATTTTTATGGTAAAGCCATCTTCTTTTTTGCCTGCGGTAAATACGCTGCCGGTATTGCTTTTATTAAGGGTGGTTAGCGGGGCGCTTTTTTGTGTAAATAAAAAGTACCGGCTTAGCAACTGCATTTTAGCGGTGGGCTGCTGTGCAATGCAAAAATGAATGAGCAATAAATGAGCGAGTACCGGCAAAACAATTTTTTTCATGTATAATGATTTTTTAAACCTTAATTAATTCTACTCTGACAAGTTCAGGAAGATACAGTAAGCTGTAGCTTATTTTAAAAGAGCAATTTATCACTGCCTGCTTAGCACCCTTGCGATAATTTTTTTTCGCGCAAAGCCGCCAAGGGGTATAAGCAAAAACCGTAAGCCGCTCCCGTCTTATTTTGTTTACAAAGGTTTTCTTAGTGTCTTAGCGGCTTGGCGCGAAACCCTTTTTTCGCGCAAAGCCGCCAAGGCATATAAGAAAAAAGGTGCGCTGCAACCATATCCTTTTTACCACTGCCCGCTTCGCGGCTTAGCGCCTTAGCGAGAAACCATTATTTTAATGTAAGGCGCGCCCGCCTTCGGCGGGGGCTGCGGCTTATCCTTCAACCGTATTTTTATACTAATAGCCTTCCTTCTTACTTCAACAATAAATTGCCTTTTAACTTGTTGAAGTAACATTAAAAACTGCCTGTTTTAATGGGGCGCTTTGCCACCCCAGGCGGATTTTAATGAATAAATAGTTGCGTTTACATTAACCTCCCCATTGCTGTGCAGGGTATACCATTGGGCATCATCGGGCATAAAGCAGGAGGTTATTACCACCTGCCCGTTATTGCCAAATATTTCAAGGGTGGTTCTGTCTACCAATATGCGCAGCGTAACCTTGCCATTTACAGGTGCCAGCAATGCCTGGCCCATATTATTTGCATCGGTAACTTTTCCAGCGGCAGAGGACCTCCAGTCATCGGGTACAAAAATGTTTGGCACCCATTTTCCGCCGCAATAAATCATTTTGGTTACGGCATCGTAATGTATAACCGCCCCCCGTATGGTTACATCAAACGACTTTGCCGCCTTCAGGTCAACCTCCAGGTTAATATCATACAGGTCGTTTTTCAGGTCTTTCAGCGGGTTGTCAGACAGGCTGTTCAACGCCTTTTGCCAGGTAATTTCTTTATTGTACAGCAGGCTTATTTCTTTAACAGGCATCCTGAACATGCGTACACCCGCTGGTGTTGTTTTAAGTGTTACTTCTGTAGGAAAATTCATTTGCTGCTCAAACGGCATGCCCGGGTACGGTCTTGTGGGCATCCAGGCGATGTGTATTGTTCTGCCGCCAGGCGTATTGTTCCATATTTGGCCCGCATAATAGTTTTTGCCATAGTCTGCTATCTGCACCCCGGTTTCGGCTTTAAAGTTTTTACCATCAAACGTACCTGTAACATAATTGCCGTTTGCCCCAAAAAGCAGCCATTTTGTTTTGGTGGAGTCGCCATCTACCGGCAGCGGCTCAAAGCCGGGGCATTCTGCTACACCCTTCAGTGAAACTGTTGACAGGTAATCCCAATGCTTTAAATCGGCGGAGGCAAACAGGCCATAATCATTGTTCTTATCCAAAAACAGCGACATAATCCATTTTTTACTGACTTTATCCCATGCCACTTTAGGGTCGCGGTTGGAGCCGTTTATGTTTTTGATCACGGGGTTTTCATCGTAATAGGTAAATGTGGAGCCTCCG
>CAZRDD010000303.1:0-6385 GCA_964598675.1 uncultured Parafilimonas sp. | reverse complement strand
TGGCGTTTTTAAGTTGGTTACGGTTAAACCACTGCCTTTTACTATTATAATAAGCTCCATTGGGTATGCCAATAAAGAGGTGGAGGTAACCGCCGCGGGTGAACTTACCGAAATAGCCCTTGACCCATCCTTTGCGCTGGGGCAGGATATAGTGGTGGCCGCATCGCGCGTGCCGGAGCGGATACTGGAAAGCCCGGTATCTATTGAACGGGTAGGTACCAGCACTATTAGAAATACCCCCGCCACCAGTTACTACGATATTGTAAAAACATTAAAAGGGGTAGATGTTACCAGCTCAAGCCTTACGTTTACTTCAGTTACTACCAGGGGGTTTAACGGCAGTGGTAACACCCGCGTTAACCAGTTTGTAGACGGGATGGATAACCAGGCCCCCGGCCTTAATTTTTCCGTTGGTGCGGTGGTGGGGCTTACCGAACTGGATGTAGAAAGCATGGAACTGCTGCCCGGTGCATCATCTGCCCTGTACGGCAGCGGTGGTATGAACGGCACATTGCTAATCAATTCAAAAAATCCCTTTAAATACCAAGGGTTTAGTGCACAGGTAAAAACAGGCGTAAACCATGTAGGTGGCGGCGGTACCAGCAGCGACCCCGTTGGCGTATCGCCCTATACCGACATCAGCATGCGCTGGGGCCAGAAGGTAAGTAACCGTTTTGCCTTTAAAATTGGTGCCCAGTTTATTAAAGCCAAAGACTGGCTGGCAACCGATGAGAGCAATTATACCGGTGCTGGTACAGGCAGCGGCAGCCACGTAATTGCTGGCACACGCCTTACCGACCCTAATTACGAAGGGGTGAATGTATATGGTGATGAAACAAGCGCCAATATGTACGGTGTGGCAAACTCAGTACAAAGCCAAACAAGGGCTGGTATACTTGCTGCCACCGGCAATACGTTGGATATTGTAGCTTTAATGAACAATAAGTTGCCTGCCAATGCCACCCAGGCACAAATAGGTGCTTTTATTGGCAGCCTGCCCACAGCCTTGCAAGGCTCCGTTACCAACCTGGTGCCTTTTTATTTTGGATTGAGAAACAACTTAATACCCAACCAGAATGTGAGCCGCACCGGCTATAAAGAAAATGAGATTATAGATAACAATACCATTGATATTAAGTTGAGTGGTGGTTTGTACTACAAACTTACTCCGGGCACCGAAATGTCGCTGGTGGGTAACTATGGTACCGGTAATACGGTGTACACCGGCAGCGACCGCTACTCCCTTAAAAACCTTAAAATAGGGCAGTACAAATTTGAAATTAGAAACGACAAATGGTTTGTAAAAGCGTACGCTACATTAGAAAACAGCGGCGATGCTTTTAACGCCACTATTGCCTCGCAATTGTTTAACGAGGCATGGAAACCAAGTACCACCTGGTACCCCCAATATACAGCGGCATTTGTACAGGCACTTTCTGCCGGAGCTTCTGTAACGGCGGCCAATGCTGCGGCACGCGGCTATGCCGACCAGGGCCGCCCTGTTGCAGGCTCCGACCAGTTTAATACACTGTTTAAACAAGTAACGAGCATACCCATACCTAAAGGTGGCCGGTTTTTAGATAAAACCAACCTGTTCCATTTTGAAGGTCAGTACAACCTGTCATCTGTGGTAAAATTTGCTGAGGTGCTGGTAGGCGGCAGTTACAGGGTTTACCGCCTTAACTCGCAAGGCACACTGTTTGCCGACAGTACAGGCCCAATCAGTACCGGCGAACTGGGTGCTTATATACAGGTATCCAAAAAACTGTTTGACGACAAACTGAAATTAACCGCCAGCGGCCGTTACGATAAAAACGACAACTTTAAAGGCAAATTCACCCCAAGGATAAGCGCCGTAATTAAAGTGGCCGAAGACCAGAACATAAGGCTTTCGTACCAAAATGCTTACCGCTTCCCCTCTAACCAAAACCAGTGGATAAACCTTAACACCGGTGCAGGCATACTTATTGGTGGTTTACCACAACTGCGTAGCTTTTATAATTTTGATACCAAGCCTGTGTACACCATTGCCAGTGTGCAGGCGTATAAAGCCAGCGGCGACCCTTCGGTACTGGTGCAGCAAACTTTTGGCACCTACAAGCCAGAAACAGTTAACAGTTACGAGGTTGGTTACAAGGGCCTGTTTAACAAACGCTTTTTGCTGGATGTGTACGGTTACTACACCACTTATAAAGATTTTATTGGCCGCGTATCCGCTTATCAGCTGGCTACCGGCACAGGCTTCTCTATTTCAGTTAACAGCCCTAATACAGTGCATACAAAAGGCTTTGGCATAGGTACAGATTACCTGCTTACCCAAACATTATCAATAAACGCCAACCTTTCCTCCGATGTTATTGATAACCCCGATCCCAATTTTGCCACTTACTTTAACACACCTAAATACAGGGCAAATATTGGCCTGGGCAACAGCGGTTTTGGCCCCGGCAAACTGTTTGGCTTTAATGTACAATGGCGCTGGCAGGATACTTACTATACCGAGGCCGACTTTAAACAAGGCGATGTAAACGCCTTTAGCACCATTGATGCACAGGTTAGCTATAAACTGCCTAAAATAAAATCGCTGATTAAACTGGGTGGTACCAACATACTTAACCACTATTACATTACTGCCTTTGGTAACCCCTCAATTGGTGCGCTGTACTATATTAGCTTTGGCTACAACGTATTTTAGTAACAGGGTCTACTGTTAGTTGTATTGTTTTTAACCGGCCATGCAGTAATGCGTGGCCGGTTTTGGTTATTGGGTGGGAAGTATGGGTGGGTATTTGTAACTCACCGTTTAAACATTTGCTAACAGTGCCTTCCCTCTTGTTTTGTTGTCGCCTTAAGCTTCCACTCTCCCCCAAACGCATTACTATTATTTTTACATTTATCTTTCCGCCCTGATTGTAAAATACCGCAGTACTATGATTATTGATATTATAACCGTTTTGCCCGAGCTGCTGGAAAGCCCGCTTAACCATAGCATTATGAAGCGTGCGCAGGAAAAAGGGCTGCTTACCGTGCGTACCCATAACCTGCGCCAGTGGGCATTAAACAAGTACGGGCAGGTGGATGACTACCAGTATGGTGGCGGGGCTGGTATGGTAATGATGTGCGAGCCGCTGGCCAATGCCATTGAAACATTACAGCAGCAAATCAAATACGACGAGATTATTTATATGACACCCGATGGGGACCAGTTTGACCAAAAAACGGCCAATAACCTTTCCCTGCAACAAAACCTGCTGATTATTTGCGGGCATTACAAGGGGATTGACCAGCGCATACGCGACCATTTTGTTACCAAAGAAATTTCGATAGGCGATTATGTGTTAAGTGGTGGCGAACTTGCCGCCGCCGTGGTGGTGGATGCTGTTGGCCGTTTGTTGCCTGGTGTACTGAATGATGAGACTTCTGCGCTTTTTGACTCTTACCAGGATGGGCTGCTGGCACCGCCTGTGTACACCCGCCCGGCTGAGTTCAGGGGGTGGAAGGTGCCCGATGAGTTATTGAGCGGTAACCCAAAAATAATTGACCAGTGGCGGCAGGACCGTGCGGAGGAGCGCACCCAGGAGCGGAGGCCAGGCCTGCTTGGTGGCCAGTAAGCGGCAAAACCTTTAAACAGGCTTAAAGAAGCATTTAAATATCCATAAAAGTTGTTTGAGTGTCCGTTTGGGATAGTTGAATGTCTTAATTACTGCTTCGGGCCAATGGTAATTGGGTTACTTTGATATGTAATACAAGGGCAATATCCCGTTTTAAAATCCAGTCATCTTCCTTTGAAAAACCGGTAAAAATCTTTTTTGATGACCCGGTATTTGAGTGGCCCGTCATTGATAACACAATCCTGCTTTTGGCAGGATTTTTTGTATCAGCGTTTCATGCGCTTCTAATCAGCCAATAATCTTCATGTAAAACGCCCCCGTATGCTATCTTCATGCAAATTTTTATTATGGGTACTGCATTTACTGTAACCGGCTTGTTTGTTGATGTGTGGAATAAAACCATTTACCCCGCCACGCTAACGGTTTCCAACGGCAAAATTGCAAGTATAACCCCGGTGGAAGGGGCAGATACCAGTGAGTTGCCGTATATAATGCCGGGTTTTGTTGACAGCCATGTGCATATAGAAAGCAGCATGCTGGTGCCATCGGAATTTGCCAGGCTGGCCGTAGTGCACGGTACAGTAGCTACTGTAAGCGACCCCCACGAAATTGCCAACGTGTGCGGTTTAGAAGGGGTGGAGTTTATGATTAACAACGGCAGGCAGGTGCCTTTTAAGTTTAATTTTGGTGCGCCCAGTTGCGTACCGGCCACCATATTTGAAACGGCAGGGGCAGCACTGGATAGTGCTGCCGTACACAAGTTGCTGGAAAAAGAGGAGATAAAGTACCTGAGTGAAATGATGAACTTTCCCGGTGTGCTTTTTAACGATGCAGAGGTGATGCAAAAAATAGCCAGCGCCAAAGCCCTTAACAAACCCATAGATGGGCACGCGCCCGGCCTGAGGGGCGCGGCAGCCAAACAATATATTGATGCAGGCATTAGTACCGACCATGAGTGTTTTACTGCGGAAGAAGCCCTGGAGAAACTGGGGTATGGAATGAAAATAATTATACGGGAAGGGAGTGCTGCCAAAAATTTTGAGGCACTTGCACCCCTGCTAAACCAATACCCGGACAGGATGATGCTTTGCAGCGACGACAAACACCCGGATAGCCTGGTGGCAGGGCATATAAACCAACTGTGTGCCCGTGCCGTGGCAAAAGGTATTGAGCTATTTAATATTATACAGGCCGCCTGCATAAACCCGGTGTTGCATTACAAACTTGATGTTGGCTTGCTGCGCCTGGGCGACCCTGCCGATTTTATTGTAGTAAACAACCTGGAGAAGTTTGATGTACAGCAAACTTATATTAACGGCGTATTGGTGGCGCAAAATGGCCAAACGCTTATACCTGCCGTACCGGTTACCCCTATTAACCAGTTTGATTGCCAGCCAGTTACCGTTGCAGCTATTGCCACACCTTTTAATGGAGAAAATGAAATGGTGGTTATTGAGGCGCTTGATGGGCAACTGATTACCAATAAGCTAACGGTTGCCGTTACAACGGTTGACGGGCAAATTGCCAGCAATACAGCAACCGATGTGCTTAAAATGGTGGTGGTTAACCGTTACAAACACGCACCTGTAGCCAAAGCGTTTGTAAAAAACTTTGGGCTAAAAGCGGGCGCGATAGCCTCCTCCGTGGCGCACGACAGCCATAATATTATTGCGGTAGGTGCCGATGACGAAAGTATTGTTCAAGCGGTAAATGTTATTATAGCCCAGGGAGGTGGCGTTAGCTGCGTACACGGGGCTGAAGAAAAATGCCTGCCTTTGCCTGTAGCAGGGCTGATGAGCGCAGGGGATGGCTATGCCGTTGCTGAAGCCTATACAGCCATCGATGCCATGGCCAAACAGTTAGGCAGCACCCTTTCCGCCCCGTTTATGACACTGAGCTTTATGGCCCTGCTGGTGATACCCCATTTAAAATTGAGCGACCTGGGGCTGTTCGACGGTGACAACTTTGCGTTTGTGCAGCCATAGCGCAGGCTTGGTATAAAAAAATTGGGCTAACCGGCACTGCAGGTTAGCCCAATTTTATTGTAGAAAAGTGGTTTTGAATTGCTGTAGAAAAAGGATTTTATTCCCCGGCTAATCTCAAAAAACTATTTTTTATCTTCCGGCGGTACGGCGCTGGCACTCATAATGGATATAGCAATACTGTCGGTTTCCTTAGGCAGTTTATAGCGGGTTTTAAAACTGGCGCTGTGGCCTGGCGCAATAACATCATCCATTATGTCCTCATGCTCCTCAATACGGCCGCCATTTTTATCGTAGCAAAGCATTTTTATACGCACGTTTTTGTAAGAACAAACAGTGGCATTGTTGGTAACCTCTCCTTTGGTAACTGTTTGCCTGCCCAGCCCAAAAAAGCTCCTCTTTTCGTGCGATGTAACAGTTAAAAAATCCAGCGGGCTGTCGGCCTCTTTTTCTGCCAGGCTTTTCTTGTTTTCTTTGTACGATTTACTGTCTAACTTTTTCTCCGTTTGGTTGCAGGCCGCCAAAATTAGCACCGCCGCCAAAAGCCATAAATTGCGCATAGCTGTTGTGTTTTATGAGTGGGTTTTACCCGGCAATTTTACATAAAATATGGTAGAAAATGGGGTAAAGTTTTATGTTACGGCTTGTATATGCCCTAAGTTAACGTGTTGCCTTACTGTAGCGGTATGGAGCGTGTTGCAGTAAGGCAACACATTTTTAGCAAGTGTTTTTTGCTTATTTAAAATTCAGCCATTGCTTCCGCACATGCATTCTAAAAACGGACCGGGTATT
>CAZRDD010000302.1:4135-6413 GCA_964598675.1 uncultured Parafilimonas sp. | reverse complement strand
ATAAGCCTTTTTGGGTAAACCTGCTGGTAATGCTGGGGCTGGTGCTGGTGCTGGCCCTGCTGCTTTTTGGCTCGCTGGGCGTTATAACCCGCCACAGCTCGCTTGAGAAGGTACCGGCTGTAATGGGCAAAAATGCACAGGAAGCCACTAAGTTGCTGGAAGCCAGTGGTTTTGATGTTGCCATACAGGACTCTGTTTACATTGATACGGCGGCGCCGCTGGCCGTGGTAAGGCAATCGCCCGAGGCTGATGCCACCGTAAAAGCACACCGCACCATTTACCTTACCATTAACCGCTCGGTAGCGCCACTTATTGATATGCCCGATTTAAGGGGCTTCTCCTACAAAAGCGCACAGCTTTATTTAGCCAGCCTGGGCCTGCGCATGGGCGATACCAGCTACACGCCCGATATTGCCCGCAATGCCGTTAGAGAGCAGCTTATTGGCGATAAAGCCGTGGCCCCCGGCACAAAAGTTAATATGGGCAGCGTAATAAACCTGGTGCTGGGCAGCGGCGTTGGGGAGGATGATATAAATGTGCCCGACCTGGTGGGTATGACGGTATCGGAAGCGAGGCTGTATTTAAGCAACAAAAACATTAATATAAGCACCGTAATACCTTTGGATGCCATAACTGATACTGCCAACGCCTTTGTGGCCAAGCAAAGCCCTTTGCCATACTCGGTGCTTGCCCCAGGCCAAATTTCGGCCAATAAAATAAGGCCGGGCCAGCTTATTGATATTTGGATAAGCGCAACCGCGCCAGTTAAAGATACCGTTAATGCAGTACAACAGTAGCAAGTACGAGGTTGAAAGTACGAAGTACCAGGTACGATGTACGAAGTTTTAAAGTACGGCACACTATGTTAGAAGGGATTATTAAACCAGTGAGGGTTAGGTAATTAAAGCAGCGGGCGTGGATAGCCCCTGTGTAACAAAACACTAAATCATAACACACAAACCATATAGTATGACAACTATAACCGTAGATGAATTAAAAGCCCGGCTGGATGCTGGTGAGGCCGTAAACCTTTTAGATGTGCGCGAAGACAGCGAAAGGGCCGAATACAATATTGGCGGCGCACATATACCCGTGGGCAAAGTGCAGGCCATGCAAACCGATGGTATTGATGACTGGAAGGACAAAGAAGTAGTGGTATACTGCCGCAGCGGTAACCGTAGCGGCATGGCTTCCCTGTTTTTAGAGCAGGCTGGCTTTAGCAATGTTGTTAACCTGACAGGCGGCATGCTGGCCTGGCGCAGTAAATTTAACCAATAACAGGGCTGCTTAATACTTTATTAAAGGGTTTGGAGGTTTACAGCTACGGTAACTTCTAAACCCTTTTTTTGTTAAAAAAAATTTAACAAAACCCTTGTGCGTATTTTAAAATTGGCTTACCTTTCCCTGCCAGTAATATCTTCCCCCACTGAAAGAATCCGTACAGCGTAAAAAAGATTGCTATCACTATTAAATTTTAACAGCATGAAAAAGCCAGTTTTTTGTGCAGCAGTACTTGCAGCATTGTTTATGCACTGCGTACCTGCGCAAGCACAATTTTTAAAAAAATTAAAAGACAAAGTAAACCAGGCGATTGACAAAAAAGTATCCACCGCCGCTGGCCTGCCAACCGACAATGGCGCGGCCAATACCCCGGCAAATGGCAACACCAATACCCCGGGCGGGCCTGTTAATAAAACTGGTGCGGGGTTAAAAAACACCCCTCCGCCAGATGTTAACCAAAATATTGATGCTGCCGATAAAGCCAACAGCAGTGCAGATTACAGCAATGCCCGTTATGCCCTGCAACAGGCAATGGAGGGTATTGAAATTGAGTTAGGTAAGCAGCTGTTGCACTCCTTGCCGGGTACTATAAGCGGGCTAACCCAGGATACCACCAAAAACCTTGTGGCAAGCAATGCCTATGGCTGGAACAACCTTACCGTTGAAACCGTTTACAGCGATGGAAAAGACAAACAAATGACCATTACCATTGGCAATAACCCCGCCTATGCAGGGCTGGCTGCTATGTTTTTAAACAACAGTGCTTACCTGCAAAACAATAACAACAGCAACCAAAACATAAAGCAAACCAGGCTTAAAGGCAACCCGGCCATGCTGCAGTTTGAAGCCAGCGAGGGCTATACCCTGTTTATGCAAATGGGGCAGGCATCCATGATAATATGGAAGTTTGTTAACTTTTCCACCGAGGATGAGGTAATGGCTGCCGCAGCCACGTTTGATATTGATGCTATCAAAAAAACAATGGGCGAACAATAAT
>CAZRDD010000302.1:0-4125 GCA_964598675.1 uncultured Parafilimonas sp. | reverse complement strand
ACCCGTAACAATTTATTTTTAAACGGTACGCTTAACCGCTAACCGCTCAACCTTTTAATATGAAAAAGAGTTTACTATTAATGCTTTTGCTGCAGGCAGGCTTGTTTGCCCTTGCACAAAACTTTAAAACAGATATTACCAACGCCCGTACCAACTATGCCACCGGCAAACTGGGCGAAGCACATTTTAACCTTCAGCAGGCCATGCAGGAGTTGGATATTATTGTTGGCAAAGAGGTACTTAAAATTTTACCCGCTTCTATGGATACACTCGCCAGCACCCCAAAAAACGATAATGTTTCTTCTTCAACAGGCTTTGTGGGTACCACCATACACAGGGTATACGGTCACAATGGCAAAACAGCCGAAGTGGATATTATTACCAACTCGCCCATGATAGCCTCTATAAACACTTTTTTAAACATGCCTGCGCTGGGCGGTTTTATGAACTCCGAAAACTCAAAATCCATCAGCGTGCAGGGCTACAAAGGCAGGCTTGATAAAAACACGGGCGCAAATGGCCAAACAGATTTTACCCTGCAAATACCCATTAACAGCACACTTATTACTTTTAAAGTAACAAACAGTACCGATACCGAAACGCTTAACTTATTTAACACCATACCGTTACAGCAGGTGGCAGGGCTGCTTAAATAACCGGCAGGTATAACCCGGCGGTATATTTTGGTAACGATAAAATTGGCGGCTGAAATAATTGTTAAAAAGACAATTTATTTACGAAAAGCGGCAATTTTATAAAAACTACATAAAAATCGCTTGAAATTCAGCATCAAACACTACATTTGCAGCGGCAGGTCTTACACGACCAGCTCCTGCTGAACCCTCCCAGGACCGGAAGGTAGCAAGAGTAGGCGGTTGTAGCGGTGCGATGTAATAAGCCTGCCAATTTTTTTAAACCCGCTAAGGGTTTTTTTAATTTTAGCGTTATTCCTGCATATTTACTCACAAAATATCCCATAGGGAAAATACTTATGAAATTCTTTATTGACACGGCAAACCTGGCCCAAATTAAAGAGGCAAACGACCTTGGTATACTGGATGGGGTAACAACCAACCCATCGTTAATGGCCCGCGAAGGCATTAAAGGGCAAGAGGCTGTTTTAAAACATTATAAAGATATTTGCGAGCTGGTAGATGGCGATATTAGCGCCGAAGTAGTTTCTACCGATTTTGAAGGCATTATTGCAGAAGGTAAAGTGCTTGCGGCCATACACCCCAACATTGTGGTAAAAGTGCCATTGATTAAAGATGGCATTAAAGCCATTAAATGGTTTACCGATAACGGTATACGCACCAATTGCACCCTTATTTTCTCTGCCGGGCAGGCCATACTGGCTGCTAAAGCTGGCGCTACTTATGTATCGCCCTTTATTGGCCGCATTGACGACAGCGGTTGGGACGGCACCGAACTTATTGCACAGCTATCACACATTTTTAATGTGCAGGGTTTTAAAACACAAATATTGGCAGCATCTATACGCAACCCTAACCACATTATTAAATGTGCCGAGCTTGGTGCGCATGTTTGTACCTGCCCGCTTGAGCCTATTTTAGGTTTGCTTAAGCACCCGCTTACCGATATTGGCCTGGCTAAATTTTTAGAAGACGCTAAAAAGTTTGCATAAAACTTTTGCTTACAATAGTAAAAGCCCCTGCGCGTTGCGCCGGGGCTTTTTTGTTGACAAACCGGTTATAAAAAACGGCTCCATCGCCCCTGCCATCACATTTTTATACAGCAACAAACTCATTATCAACAACTTGCAGGCACCCTCCCCCACTTTTTTTAAAAAAGCTGACGAATAGCAGTTTTTTGTATGATAAAAGTCATAAAATATAACTGAACATTTATACAATTTTGACCTATCAAAATAGAGCGACAGTTTGATAATAATAAGCGACACGATTGCTTGCCTAACGATACTTTTTGTAATCCTTTATAAACGTTTTATGGTTGGTTTTGGTTTAGTATAAATGTAAACCGGAGTAGTTCCCTACCCCGGTTTTTTATTTGGGGTGATGTTTGGCAAAGGGGTTAAGAGGCGCAAAGTATATCAATAGCAGTTATTGTAGCATTCACAAAATGTTATTGCCTGGAAACCTATCTATTTGCCCCTATAAAAAAATCCAAAACTTTACACCCAGAAAGAAGTTTAGAGATACCCCCCTAACGCAATTATTTTAACACATACAATAAAACAGGGGTACCAACCAATAACAACGCAGGTATAATGATGATGAGCCACCCCCTTATTTTTTTTGATTTCCCGCCTTCATTTCCCCAGGCATCCTTAAATGGTTTAAAGCCATTCCGTTTTGCCATTTGCTTATATCTTACTTCGTTGATAATTAGGATACTGAATGATAATGGCAAGCCTAACAAATATTTATTAAAATAGTACTGGTGAAAATTGGGCAACACATCAAAAAGGAAATCCGCAAGTGCAACTACAGCAAAAAAAATAGCAATTTGTATAAAACATACTACCTGTATACCCCGGTCAACCGGAATTGCAGACTTCTTTTTTTGATAAAATGTATAAGCCCTGAAAAAAACGTAATCAAACACTTTGTACATAAAACTATCTTTAATTAAATAAGCCGGGTCAATACACGGGCAGCCACAATCCCCATATTAATTTAATAGTTCTTCAATAGTACAAAGGCTCTCCCCAAGCCTTACGCTTTATCTTCATTTAAAACGGCTATATTTCAACATGCCCCCTTATGCCAAATACATGCACCGGCCCCCTGTCTCTATTATAACCGGGATTACAAACAAATTGGTAATCGAAGCTAAGCCAAAAGAAGCTTAATAACCGGGCATTGTAAAACACCTCTGCAATATTTTCGTGCCTGTAGTTAAGATTACCATCGCCTACAATAAAACCATAGCCGCCCGCCTTTAAAAAAGCCTGATGGTTTGCCGATATGCCGTTTACAACCATAACCACCGCGCAAACATCATCGGGCCTTTGCCATTTATTACCTTTAACTGATAACCCTATACTGGCCGTATTATCTATTTCGGTAAATGCCCATGAGGCATATTTGCCATCGTTCCATCCCGCCCGTGCAAAAATGCCGGCTTCGTTGCTAAGCGCTTGCTCCATATTTATTCCAAGACCGAATTTTTTACCGCCGTACCTGTTATTCTCAACATTGCCCTCAATTACATTCAACAAAAAAGTATCCCTGGCGGCTATGGCTTTAAGCCCGTCGGCATAAGAAGGTGCCCTGTTATAATTGGCGCTTGCCATAATACGAATATTGCCTGGCTGCTTGCTGATGATAAAGCTGTGCTGCAACTCAATTGTTTCAGCATGTGCGCGTGCATTATACTCCATGGTATGAAAATTGGCAATACGCGGTACAGCAACGCTGGAAAGCCTTAACGACCAGCGGGGTTTTATCAGCTCTGCCACTATACCCATTGTGTATCCGCGTGTATTGGCCGGATAATCCCACGCACCGTTCGCCCATAGCGACCAGTTGAAAAACTGTGAGCGGGGATCCTTACTAAACATGTTGCCATCATAAAAATCGGCCACGGCAAATTTGCCTGCACTTATGGTAATACGGCTTGTTGGCAACCTCCTTTTTAGCTGGTTGGCACCATCGGCCACCTCGTCGTAAGCGGTATTGTGCAGGGCTATATTTTGCTGTAAAAATGCCCTGGCTATAAATATTTGTGGTTCTACTGCGCCAACGCGGTAAGTTTCGCCATTAAGCGCACCCGCCACCCCTGTTGCATAGCTTAGCCCACGCCCGCCCGAAACTTCGGGGTTAAAATAAAGGGCAGCCCCTTTCCATAATGTTCGTCCCAAAAAAAGGGTTGCTGTAACGCTGGTGGCATTGGTTTCAATAGTATCCGCCAGGCTTTTGTCTCCACGGTACAATGCCCTGAAGCCTGCATGGGCCTGCGAAATAATGGTTGTTTGAAAATGAGCTGTCCATTTATTTGGCTGTAATGTATCAGTTGCTTGGGCGCCAGCATATAAACCGGCAAATGCGCATAGCATACCCATAGTAAATTTTCTTTTCATTAGTGTGCTGTTGTTGCTTTTAGTCTTCGTATCATCAAAGGTGTTAATGGCCATTCACCAGC
>CAZRDD010000301.1:0-6437 GCA_964598675.1 uncultured Parafilimonas sp. | reverse complement strand
TTTTGGCTGTGTTTCTTTATCGGTATTGCCCAAACGGGTGTGTATGGCTGGCCAGCCAAACACCGCTTTAACAGTGCCTTTTTTACCATGTATCAACACCCTTTTTGCAGGCGCAATCTGGTGGTCTACACCACCGTTCCTTTTCAGGTAAATCAATCCCTGGTCGGTTATATAGTTTACAAACCAGCTAATTTCATCGGCGTGGGCCTCTATCACCACCTTAAAGGGGTTTTCAGGGTTTATCACCCCAACAGCCGTACCATAAGGGTCAGTAAAATGCGTATCTACGTAAGGCTTCAGGTAATCAAGCCATAGCTTTTGGCCGCTGCTTTCAAAACCTACCGGCGAGGCATTGTTGATGTATGTTTTTAAAAATTGTAACGCATTTTCTTCCATCACTAACTTGTCTTTCTGCTTTGCTTTTTTCTCTTTTGCCATAATGTTTGTTTGAAAGTTAAAGGGGCTACCATGTATTGAAGTGTCATAATAAATTTATCAGGCTCAGCAGCTTATTACCCTGCTGAAACATACACCCCAATTTGTGCAAAATAATTTAATTTATTAATAACATGGCCAAAATACCGCAAAAAGCCTTCAGCAGCATAAGGCCATCAATTACAGCAAGGTAAAACATAATGCTTTTACGCCTGTACATACTGTACGCAACAGCCACCAATGCTATAAAAGGTATACTGTTAAGGGCTGTACGGATGAGCGGAAAATGACTAAGTAACGCAAATGCCATATAACTTATAAACCCTAAAATGGTAAGTGGTATAATAATGTAAAACAAGGTTTTACGCAGCCCTATACGCACTACAAATGTTTTTAGCTGTTTGTTGTAATCGGAGGCATAATCTTTAATATCAAACATTATACCTAACACACTGATAAACATAAAGTTTTTAATAAACAACAGCAGGCTGGTAACGGTTGGCGTATATGGGTGCCCTGTTTCAAGCTGGTTAAACAATAAGGGGTATATGGTTATGCACCCGGCCCAAACAAAGCCTATTAAAAAAGGCTTCATCCAGCCCGTGCGCCTTAAATTGTACTTTTCAAACCCTTTAAATGGCACCCCGTAATACATAAGTGCCACAACAGGAAAAACCATAATAACACCCCACTGCCAACCGGTATACTGCATGGTATTTTTACCATACCTGTATAAAATGAATAATGCTGCAACAGCAGTAATTATGGTAAGCAAAACCTGGCTTACAATTATTTTTTTGTGGTTATGAATATACCAAAGGGTGCGCTGATTGGCATTTTGTTGCTGAGACTCGCCTAAATAAGCGTAAGTATAATATAATACCGCCCCACAAAATACCAGTACATACCATGCTGGGTGGTTTAAAGGGTAATGCTGTTGCAGGCTGGCCTCCATACACAAGCCAACGGCGCAAATACCATAAAAGTAATTGCCGAAAAAAATAGCTTTGGTAAGCCTGTGCAACAATGCCTATCTTTTAATAATAATAATTTCAGGCGAAGTTACAGTGTCACTGGTGTGGTTGGCAAGGTCGGTAAGCGCAAACCTGAATACACAGGTATCATTCTGTCCCTGGCACTGAGGTTCCTTAATAGGTAACGCACCAAGGTTTGTACCATAAGCGTAATCCAAATCAATCTCGCCCTTTGAATTGGCTTTGGTAGGTACTGCTTTGGGAATACTGTCTAATTCGGAAAAATCGCTTGCCGAACAGTTTTTGGTAATTTTCTGTACGTATATGTGGCTTTGTATATCCCCTTCCTTATCGGTATAATTAAGCTGAAACTGTATAGAGCCGTTTGGCAGCAGCACGGTGGTACTAACCCCTTTAAAGGTAAGTTGTGGCGTGGTTGTAAAGGCATCTTTGTTACAGGCAACTATCACGGTTGCTGAAATTATCCCCAGTATCAATAACTTTGCTCTCATCTTTGTATTTCTTTTTCAAATGTAACTAAAACAAATCATCACCTGATGGCGCAAGCGGTGTATGTTAACAATATTTTTGCTGATGACGTTCCTTTTGAGGAAAAAGCACTGGCGCTTTTCCGTTTTCAATACCAACACAATAACGTATACAGGCAGTGGTGCAGTATACTGCATACCGATGTTTCAAAAATAAATTCGCTGGAAGCCATCCCTTTTATGCCGGTGTCTTTTTTTAAAACACACCAGGTTATAACAGGCCATTTTGCCCCTGAAGTAGTTTTTACCAGCAGCGGCACCACCCAAACCACCAACAGCATGCACCTTGTAAAGGAGGTGGCACTGTATAAACAGAGTTTTGTAAAGGCTTTTGAATTGTTTTACGGCAGTATTAAAAACTGGTGTGTACTGGGCTTGCTGCCCTCCTACCTGGAAAGAACAGGCTCATCGCTGGTGATGATGGTTGACGAGATGATAAAACTGTCCGGGCACCCTTCGGGCGGATTTTATTTGTACGATACGGCTGCCCTTGCCGCAACGCTTAAACATTTGGAAGAAGCCGGCCAGCCAACCTTGCTGATAGGGGTTACTTATGCCTTGTTAGACTTTGCCGAGGCACATCCTTTAAAACTTAAACACACTGTTGTGATGGAAACGGGCGGCATGAAGGGGCGCAGAAGCGAGATGACGAGGCCCGAAGTGCATGCAGCGTTGACAAAAGGCTTTGGTGTTGATAAGATACACTCTGAATACGGCATGACGGAACTGTTGAGCCAGGCATACTCCGGGGGTGACGGCATATTTGTTTGTCCTCCGTGGATGAAAGTATTGGTACGCGATGATGAAGACCCGTTACACGTGCAGCAAACCGGCAAAGGGGTATTGAATATTATTGACCTGGCCAATATATACAGTTGCAGTTTTATTGCGGTGGATGATGCGGGGGTAATTAACCCAGATGGCAGTTTTGAAGTGCTTGGGCGGATTGACAACAGCGATATACGCGGGTGCAGCCTGTTATATACCAACGCGGCCCTGTAACAGCTCATTAAAATAACAAAGGGCAGTTTCAAAAAATAGCTGCCTAAGGGCATAACCATTCATGCCTAACGGTGCGTATCTGATGCCGTAGTTGCAGCCTCCGCAATGTCTTTTATCTGCACAAGTATTGGGTTCCAGCCTTCTCCGTTGTTATAAGTTTCCTCGTAGCGTTTTTTACCATTGGCCGCCTTCTCAAAACCACCTTGTGTTACGGTTAATATGGTTTGCCCCGCTTCCTCCGACAAACTGTAAGTTACAGTAAGGTAATTTTCAGGCACATCTGGTATTTCGGGGTTGTTGGGGTCAATTACCGTGTACTCAAGATAAGCACCTGGCTCAATAGCAGTAATATAGCCCTTCACAGCCACCAGTTCTGTACCGTTAAAGTTACCCCGCCATAGCAAAGGGCTGCCCGCCTGCCAATCGCTCACAGTTTCGCAGCCAAACATGTATTTTTTTGTCTCTTCCGGCCTGGTAAGTATATCCCAAACTTTTGCAGCAGCAGACTTAATGGCGATGGTGTTTTTTACAATCATAGCAAAGCGTATGTAGTATTTATGTATTTTGAAGGTAAGCAAACAGCTGTTATGTAGGCGTTAAAAAATCTTACCGTTATTAATTCAATAGTATTGTAATGTAAAAAATGGCTCCCGAAATGCTTATTACTATTCCTTTCTCTTAAAATCAAGGTCCTGAAAATCGTAGCTAAAATCGGTTAATGGCGAAATAGGCTTCATAGTAATGCCTGTAGCCTTGCCGGTTTCATCCAATGTAAAATTTACAAAGGCATCCGCATCCATGCTCCTGTCTCTCCACTTTACTACAAACGTATTGCCTTTGTAAAAAAAGAGTTCCCCGGTTAGCTTTGATGAACGTTTTGCATCAAACCAGGGCTTGCCATTTTTAATTGATATGCTTACATCGCCAAACCAGTTGTCTTTGTAAATACCGGCATAAGTATCAAAGCTAATATTACCTGTACCCTTTTTCTGCCCTTCGGCAATTTCGTGCCAGATGGAATCTGCAATTTTATTACCGTTGGCTAAAGCCTGCTGCCTGTAACCAGCATATTGCTTAACCCTGTCAGTACCTTTTATACCAAAATAAGCATCTTTTATTTGATTGGTTATACTGGCAAAAGCGCCACCTTCCTGCTGATTGGTAAGTACTATAATACCCAGGTTAAGCTCCGGCAGCATGGTAATTTGGGTAACCATCCCTTCCAGGCCGCCGGTATGGGTAACCTGCTTGTAACCCTTAACATCCGACAGGTCGAAGCCAAAGCCGTAGGAGGCAAAATGTGTATTATAGGCCCCAGGATTGTGTACGGGAATAATGGTTTGGGGTGTCCACATTTCCTCATGCACCTCATCCGAAAAAAGCACCTTTTCCTGCTTATCACCGTATTTACCGTGGGCCAGTTGTAACATTACCCATTTACCAAGGTCGGCAATGCTGGAGTTAATACCGCCTGCGGAATGCCCCACTTTAAGCGTACTGCGGGCAATTACCTGCACCTTGCCATCCACCGGGGCATGGCCATCAATAATATCACTGGTATCTTTCAGCCTGTCGAACGAGGCTGCGGTGTGTATCATGCCCAGGGGCTTAAATATTTTTTGCTCAACAAAATCATCCCAGCTCATACCGCTTGCCCTTGTTACCACCTCACCGGCAATAATGTACAAGTTATTATCGTAATCAAATTTTGACCTGAAACTGGAAACCGGTTTTAAAAACCTGAGATTATAGATAACATCCTTCAGCGTAAAATCGCTGGAATCGGGAAAGAACATCAGGTCGCCTGCGCCAAGCCCCATGCCACTGCGGTGGGTAAGCAGGTCGCGTATGGTAAACTGCTCGGTTACCCAGGCATCATACAGCTTAAATTCAGGTATGTAATCGCGCACTTTATCATCCCATTTAAGCTTGCCTTCATCTACCAGCATACCCAATGCAGCCGCTGTAAAAGCCTTGCTGTTGCTGGCAATGCCAAAAAGGGTATTTTCATCGGTTGGTTGGCCGGTTCTTAACGATCGCACCCCATACCCTTTTGAATGTATTACCTTACCATCCTTAATTACGGCCACAGCAATACCGGGCACATCAAATGCTTTCATGGAGCGCTCCGCTATGGAGTCTATCGTCTTACTACTGATGGGTTGGCCGCTTGCACAGGAAACAACAGCCATAAAAATAACCAGCAAAAAAGTTTTTAGCATAACAGTATTACTTTGCATTTGCAATGTAGGTATAATATGCTTTATTTTACCCTTTATTGCCAGCCTGTTACCAGCTACAGTTGCCCGGCAACTAAACATCAACTCAAATTGTTTTTATGCATATACCCATCAACGGTTTTCAGCATGTAGGCGTACCTGTTAGCAACTTAAAAACCTCTGAAGCTTTTTACCAGGGGCTTGGTTTTGCCAATGTTATGTCTTCTACTTTTACACTTAATGGTGATACTGGTTATGTAGCCATGATGCAGAGGGGCGATATGATTATTGAGCTTTACCAGTTACCCGCTGCGGAACTGGCCGAAATAAAAACGCGCAGCCACGGCCATATTGACCATATTGCTTTTGATGTGGACAATGCGGATGCATTGTTTGCCCAAATGAAAGAAGCGGGTTATAGCATTATTGAAGCGGCGCCTGTTTTCCTGTCATTTTGGAAGCATGGGTGCAAATTTTTCAACATCACCGGGCCCGACGGCGAAAAACTGGAGTTTAATGAAATTATTAAAGGGGAATAGGTTGTTGAAGATGGCCCGGATTACAGCTTTGCCTTCAAGTAAATAAAAACCTAAAATTTAATTGGCAGCGGCAGTTTTAAAATACTGCTTTATCTTTATTCTGCATTTGAGTAATAAATACAATACATGAAAAAGTTTACGCTTATCCTTCTTACTGCAATTATAACTATATCAGCAGGCGCACAAACCAATGCAGCTTCCTTTGATACGGTGCCGCCCTATAAAAAGAACAAGGCTATACCTCCTTTTAAACTTATACAGCCAGACAGCAGCTGGCTAACCAATGCAGACCTGCCTAAAAACAGGCCGGTAATTTTTATATATTTCAGCCCGGAGTGCGGGCATTGCCAGCTTGCAGCACAGGAAATCTCCAGCAATATTGACAAGCTGAAAGATGCCATTTTTGTATGGGTTAGCTATTATTCAGTACCAGAGATAAAAATATTTACGGAGAAATACCACCTGGCACAATACGAAAATTTCCGTTTTGGCAGGGACCCTCAATATTTTCTCCCCACTTTTTTCAGGGTAAAATTCACCCCATTCATGGCTTTGTACGACAGTAATGGCCAGTTTGTGCAGGCCTTTGAGCAGGGTGCGGTACCCGAGGTGCTGGCCCCGTTAATTGCACAAAGCATGGTAAAAGCACAGGCGCAGGAAACTCCCAAAAAAAAGCAACGGCATACAGCCCGTTAAAAGCTGGGCTGGCCTTTATTGCAC
>CAZRDD010000300.1:0-6472 GCA_964598675.1 uncultured Parafilimonas sp. | reverse complement strand
AAGCAAAGCCACCAAAACTGTACGTGGCGGCGGATGGCCATAGAAAAAATAAAATAGGCGAACAGGAAAAATGCGCGACTGTTAGAAATTATGTGTTGGAAAATATTGATTGGGCATGCGATGTAAAAACACTTTTCAGGGCAGAAAATATGGGCTGCAAAAACGCGGTAAGTTCAGCAATAAGTTGGTTTTTTGACAATGAGGGCCATGGTATTGTTTTAGAAGATGACTGCTTGCCATCTTTATCTTTTTTTGGGTTTTGCGATGAATTACTTGCGAAATATGCTGATAACAGCATGGTTATGTCAATAAGCGGATATAACGCACTTGGCGACACCTCCGGGCACTATAGCGAAAGCTATCATTTTTCAAAATATTTTCATTGTTGGGGCTGGGCAAGTTGGCGGCGCGCCTGGCAAGGATACGATAAAAAAATGGCCGCCTGGGAAAAATACAGCGCTGAAAACAAGCTGCAGTTAGTGCAGCCCGATTGGGCATTCAGCGCTTATTGGACGGACATTTTCAATGAAGTTTACGAAGGCAAAATTGATACATGGGATTATCAAATGTACTTTCATGTACTGCAAAGTGAGGGGGTGTGCTGCACTCCGTCAAAAAACTTAGTTACCAACATCGGGTTTGGAAAAGATGCCACACACACTTCGGATAAAAACTTGGTGGCCGTACCCGCATTTCAACTAAACTTTCCGTTGATTCACCCTGCTAATGCCATACAAAACACTTCTTTAGATTTGTTAGAAAGTAAGATTGAGTTTAAAATAACAGTTAAAAATGTGTGGAAACGCAGGTTTTTTACCAGCAGGCTTGTTACCGCCATTATAAAAAAATTAGGTTTAATTAAGAGAGCAATCACCAAACAAACTAAATAAAAACAAGTTTTATTAAAAAAATGCCCTTAAAAATGTTACAAACACATGGCTTTTTTGGTGCTTACTGCCTGTAAAGCTACCCGTAGAAAGGCCGCTTGATTAATGGCGCTGTAATGATAAAGTAAGCTTGTTAGCCTGCTAAACTGTTAAGCAAAGCAACCCTTTGAAGATTTTGTTAAAGCCATGGTTTAGGCTGATTGTTATATCACTTCGCAAGCGGCGCGAGACCTAAAGGGTGAGAAGAGCGTATAAGGTTATTTATTGTTGTAAAACGCTTGAGCGAGTAGAGCCTATGATGCTGGCGGTATACCTGTTATAGCTATGGCAGCACCAGTTACTTGAGTACCTCTTGGCACTTTGGATGTTTGCTGGAATATTTGATGTTCAAAATCCCAATAAACTTCCATGTCAATAACTTCGTAGTTAGGTAAATCCACTTTGCCCCCCAAAAATAGGGATGTCTTAAATCCTATGAATTTGCTATATTCTATACTATAAATCTTTAGATAATCAAGTACCTGCTCAAATGTATCAGATGAAAGGGATTCTGTTTTTGAATTTAACAAAATATCATTGTGAAAGTCAAATAAATTTTCCTCAACATAATAATCTTCTTGTGTTGCAGGGTCAAACATAAAAACACACTCATTTGTCTTTGTCGGTACGCAATATTGCCTGCCCATCCAGTCGTACCCAAATGATAAAACTGCATTTTCGTATTTTTTGAAATACCCAGATAAAAGAGCTGTCCATTTTAAAGAATCTTTAAATGTGTGTATGCTGTAAAGTCCGTGATCATATGATTTTCCGCCACAGTCAAGCAGCAACTCTTTATACTTGAAAGGAATATTAGACATATTAAACAGAGGATTTTCAATAATAGAAAACTCTTTGAATGTAGCTTTAAAATTTGAAAACATGCTGAAGGCTTATTTATGAGAAAGAGGATTAATATATACTCCGTAAAAATTATTTAATTGGAAATTTTCAGCCAACCGGGCAAAGTGTTAAACTTAGTTTTGGTGATTTGAAATGTATTGTAAGATACCTGTTGTCAACAGTATTTACAAGCAATTCCAACTCATTATCATCGTTGTATTTCATGTATAATATTAGTGTAAAAAAACCTATTTGTTCGCCTATATCGTATTGTTTTTGTTCATCTCCAACCAAGCTTCGTGCATATTCCCAATTTTCAATGATAAACTTACATGGTAAGTCTATGTATTCATTTTTTTGTAAATCAAAATATCCATTAAAGTATGCTTCAATTTTCCGGGATGCTAAATCATAATTGAATTTAGAAACTGGCTCATCATCAAATGAATATTCTAATTTGTATGCCATTGTAATATTTGTTTGTATGCTTTATTGTAAAACAAGTTAAAGCGCCGTTATAACTAAACTCTTACCAGAGCAAACACAATTTATATTTTTAACGAACTATCAAGATTGCAAGTAGCCCAAATTAATAACCACTTTTATCATAAGTTGAAAGGAAATATTTTGAAAATTTTGTATTGGTGCAAGCCAATAAAAAATCCTGTTTATAATGGTATGACCACAGGTTTGCCCATCCGCCAGCATTTATACTGTAGTTATATTTTCTGCCATTATAAATTACTTCACCCACAATCTTACAACTAAGATTATTATAACAACAATGATGTGTGGGGCCTGGTAACGGAGTCATGCTTGCTAAAATAATTCCGATACTGTCGTTACCGATATTCCAATGGCATGTGTCTGAGTTTAGTTGTTGGCTTAATACTTTAACACGATTCTGTGCAAAGCATTTGCCATAAATAATAAGGGTTATAGGTATAAAGAAGATGATCTTTTTCATTTAGGCTAAGTTCGGTTATTGAATCTGATTTTTCAATTATTTAAAAAATGGCATTGCCCGGATTTTTAAAAAGGTTGCCAAAACTGTTGAAAAATACTTTGAGGATAGTCTGCTCGCCCAGGCGAGTTGCCGGTTTTTTGAAAAACTGTATAACATAGGAAGTACTCTCCCCCAAAAACACCCCGCCCCGCTGGCCAAAGGCCAGCGGGGCGGGGTAACATAAAATGCTCTATCAGTTGACTTACCGTAGTTTTTCATCCAGGGCACTCTCCTAAGCACCGCTAAAGCTAAACATAGAGAACGGTGTACACGTTTTCATTATTCTTACAAAACTCTTTAGCTAACCTGTTTAAATAAGATTTTCAATAAACGCTTTAAAATTTTTTTCAATGAGTGTTAAACACTCTTCTTTATTTTCAATATTATAATGGTCGTTATTGCAATAATATATAAAGCCGTAATCATTTTTTCGTGCAGATATGCAGAAAAAGTTCCCTCCATCATCTGTTGCAAACGGTATAATTCCCATAGGAAGATATAATTCATCAATAATCAGGTTCTTATAAACTTCCTCTAAACGACTAAAGCCTTCATATTTAATCGAAGAAAATGTGTTAATAGTAGTTGTCCTGCAATCTTTCGACTTGTATTTGTCATTTTCAGGATATCCGCCATTATAGGAAATGTAATGCTCTTTAAACATCTCTGGCAATTCGAAACCCAATTCTTTTTCAAGTTCTTCAATGTCCGCTTTAGTTAATAAACCGCTTGTTTCAAGAAAAATCATACTTTTTGCTTATTTTTCATATTATTTTGCCAATATCCCTAAACTGCCAAGCCCTGTCTAAAGAGTTCAAAAGAATAATAAAGCGCGCCCAGGGTTCTCATTATTAGTGTACGCGCATTGTCGTTTTTATTAAATCCAACCTAAAGCATGCCACTAAAGGCCGAAGGCCAAAAGATTATTGTGCTTTGATCGCCAGTGCAAAATGATTATAATTCATTCCCTTTTTACAAAACTTCACTCAATCAAAGCCTTGAATATATCATGCAGGTCTTCTTCTTCAGGATTATTTAGCAAAACTGTACGAATACCATTTTGATAATAATGTTTTAAATCGCCTTTGTCTGTATTATCTTCTATTGCAGATACTCCATCCAAAACACATAGAAATGAGAAAACAGTTATAGCCACCGCTTCTTTTATAATCTTCCTCACGAATTCTTTATCTTGATTGTTAAGCTCATTAAACCATGCTGACATTTCTACTAAATGCATTGAAGGCTTTCTGCCCGGGGGAGTAGTTAAGTTTAATTCAACTGATTTATAAGCACCGTCGGCAACAACCTTTTTTATTGTTTCAACAAATTCATTTTTGGTCATTTTATTTTGAAATTCAGGGTATGGTTTTTATAAAAAATCTACTGTTTAAATCAAAGCTACGGGCATTTTTTAATAATCCCCCATCCCCCCAAAAACACCCCGCCCCGCTGGCCTTTGGCCAGCGGGGCGGGTAAACATAAAATGCGTATCAATCTGGCTTACCGTAGTTTTTCATCCAGGTAGGCAATAGCGGCTTTGTTGCTTCCTTGCTTTTTCTTTTCGTATCAGCAGGGCGTTGTTAACGGCATCGGTAAAGCCGGGGCCGTAAATGCTGCTTTTATCGCGAAAGGCAATTACCTCGTCAACCCCTTTTTTAAAATTGTCAATATCGTCAACCTTGGCTAAGTAATCAATAAAGGTAAAAACGCCGTTTATTTTTTTAGCGGTGGGGGCAGTGGTAAAGCGGCTGAACATTTCGGCAAAATCGGCACCGGTTTTGGTTAAAAGTTCTACCTGTTCAACGCTGTTCTCCAGGTCGTCGCGGGCATCTTTGCGCAGGGCGGGCAGCAGGGTGGCAGCTTTGGCATCGTCAATGGCGGCCAGCGCCAGCAATGCCGAGCCTGCCACGCTGTACGATGAATCCTGCGCAGCGTTTATAAAAAACTCCTCGTAAGCCTTGCTCTTAAGGTCGGCCAACAGGTCAATGGCGGCGGCGCGTACCAGTTTGCTGCTGTCGGTTTTGGCTATGTTTTCAATAGCGGCAATAAACGGTTTATCCAGCTTATCGGCCTTTAGGTGGTTAAGCACAAAACGGCGCAGGCCCGGCCTTGCATCGCCCAGGGCATGCAGCAGCAGGGTTTTGGCGGTATCGTTGCTAAAATTGTCAAGGCAGGCATCAACAGCCTCTTTACGGTCAACATAATTACCGGCGTGGCTGTACTGGTAAGCAAACGCATCAATGGTTTTATGGTCCTCTTTTTCGGCCAGCAGGGTTTTATCGCCATCCACATTTATCAGCAGGGGCGGGGTGCTGGCGGGCAGGCTAAACGTATCGTTTTTATTGGTAAGCCATACCGGGTAATGGGTTTTGGCGCTGCCGGTATACACATCAATGGCCACCGGTACCTGAAATATTTTATCGCCCTCCTGTTTTTGGGTAATGTATACTTTGGCGGTTTGGGTGGCAGCATCGTAGCTGTAGCTAATATCTAAAAACGGCTGGCCGCTGCCAAAATACCACTGGTTAAAAAACCAGTTAAGGTCAAGCCCGCTTACCTGCTCCAGCGCAAGCCTAAGCTGGTGGGCCTCGCCATTGCCAAATTTGTTGGTGGTAAGGTACAGGTTAAGGCCCTTAAAAAAAGCATCATCGCCTAAGTAGGTACGCAGCATGTGCAGTATGCGGCCGCCTTTTTGGTAGCTAACAGCATCAAACATATCCTCCTTATCGCGGTAGTAAAAGCGGGCCAGGTTTTTATCGCTGCTGCCGCTGGCCAGGTAATCCTGCATGGCTTTGTAATTGGCTTCGTCAGCATCATCCCTGCCATGTTTGTACTCGCGCCACAGGTACTCGCTGTAATCGGCAAAGCTTTCGTTAACGGTAAGGTTGCTCCAGCTTTCGGCAGTTACCAGGTCGCCAAACCAGTGGTGAAAAAGCTCGTGCGAAATATAGTCTTCGTACTTATTGCCGTCCGTAAGCTGGCGTTCGTTTTGCTGCAGTGCATCGGTGTGCAGGGTGGCGGTAGTGTTTTCCATAGCGCCGCTAACATAATCGCGGCCGGTTATCTGGCTGTATTTTGGCCAGGGGTAGTCGTAATTAAGCCTGTTGCTGAAAAACTGTATCATTTCAGGCGTGTAGCCAAATATTTTACGGGCCACGGGGGCATATTCTTTTTCAACATAATAGCTTACTTCCTTGCCCTTGTAGTTGTCTTTAATAACAGCGTAGTCGCCCACGCCTATAAAAAACAGGTAAGGGGCATTGGGCAGGTCAAGCTTCCAGGTATCGGTGCGGGTGCCGTCGGTATTTTTTTTCTGGCTCACCAGCAGGCCGTTGCTAAGGGTAACATACTTATCGGGCACTGTCATGGTTATTTCGCTGGTGGTCTTCTGGTCGGGCTTGTCAATGGTAGGAAACCACACGCTGTTGCTCTCCGTTTCACCCTGCGTCCAAATTTGGGGGGGCTTGTTTTTTGCGGTACCCAGCGGGTTAATAAAGTACAGGCCCTTGGCATCGGTAATGGCAGCGCCTATCTCTTCTTCATTTCCATAAATAAATGCACAATCAAAATGACGATAGCCGATTTCCAGCGCTGTTCTGATAGTTTGATAGATTTCTCCTTTAGCCGATTTCCAGGTTCCAAGTCCCAGGGCTGGCATTAAGTCGCCATTGCTGAATTGCAGATATTTCATTAT
>CAZRDD010000299.1:0-6474 GCA_964598675.1 uncultured Parafilimonas sp. | reverse complement strand
GCCGTGCGTCTTCAAGATCTTTGTGATACTCGATAAAAAATCGCACGAAATTGGCATGGAGCGGTTTAATAAAATAACCAAACTCGGCCTTATTAAGCGTAATGGTGCGGAGCTTGGCAAGGCCATCTTCTTTGCAAAGCTTATCATTATCGCCGCCCTTCTCCCAATTTTCTCTTTTGAGAAAGTGGAAGGTAAAATGTTCTCCCCATTAGCATACACCCTGGGCTTTGCCTTGTTGGGGGCGCTAATAACCACCTTAACCCTGGTGCCTGTTATGATTAACATGCTGCTGGGCAAAAACGTAAAAGAAAAGCATAACCCAGTGGTTAACTTTTTGGTTAACAGCATTGTACGTGGTTTTACATTTACGTACAGGCATAAGTTTACCTCTATTACAGTTTCGGCAATCATTATTGTAGCAGGTATATACTCCTTCAAATTTTTAGGTACAGAGTTTTTGCCTGAACTTGATGAAGGCTCCATTTGGCTAAGGGTTCAAATGCCTTACAGTATTTCGCTTGATAAATCCGTTGACATATCACGCCAGGTGCGCGAAAAGTTGATGACCTTTCCTCAGGTATCAAGCATTGTATCGCAAACTGGCCGCCCTGATGACGGTACCGATGTTGCCGGGTTTTACAACAATGAGTTTGATATAATGCTGTACCCCGCAGATGACTGGAAGCCGCATATTACAAAGGACGAACTGGTGGATGAAATGAATAAAAAGCTTTCCGTTATACCTGGCGCACAGCTTAACTTCTCACAACCAATTACCGATAATATTGAAGAAGCCGTATCGGGTGTTAAAGGCTCCATTTGCGTAAAGATATTTGGCGACTCACTCAACTATATGGAAGATAAGGCCACCGATGTTTACAACATACTTAAAACGGTGCAGGGTATTGAAGACCTTGGTGTTATAAAAAACATAGGCCAGCCAGAACTTGATATTGAGCTAGACCAGCAAAAGATGTCGTTATACGGCGTAGCCACTGCCGATGCCAACGCTGTTATTGGTATGGCCATTGGCGGTAAAGCTGCTTCAACCTTGTACGAAGGCATCAGGAAGTTTGATATAAGGGTGCGTTTTCCCGAGCAATTCCGTAAAACGCCTGTAGATATTGGCAACCTTATGGTGCCAACCGAAAGTGGCAGTAAAGTACCGGTAAAAGAAATTGCCCGCATTACCCAAAAAACAGGCCCCTGCCTAATTTTCAGGGATGATAATGAAAGGTATTCTGCCGTAAAATTCTCCGTAAGGGGCCGCGACATGGGTAGCGCAATTGCTGAAGCACAGGCAAAAGTAAATGCAGCCATATCGCTGAAAAAAGGATATAACATGATTTGGCAGGGCGATTTTGAAAACCAGCAAAGGGCTACCAAAAGGCTTCAGCAGGTGGTGCCAATTAGCCTGCTGCTCATCTTCCTGCTGCTGTTTGCCATGTTTGGTAACTTAAAAGATGCTGGACTGGTATTTTTAAACGTACCATTTGCCATAGTGGGTGGTATTATTGCCTTGATTATTACCAATACCAACTTTAGTATATCTGCAGGTATTGGTTTTATAGCCCTGTTTGGTATATGTATATTGTTTGGGGTGCTGTTAATGACAGAGTTTAAGGAAAACCTGCAAAAACATAAGCACCTGCACAATGCCCTGTACAAATCTATCAGGCTGGGTGTAACATCAAGGGTAAGGCCGGTAATGATGACGGCGTTGATGGCGGCCATTGGCCTGTTGCCTGCAGCCATCTCTCACGGTATTGGTTCGGAAAGCTCACGCCCGCTTGCAAGGGTGGTTATTGGCGGCATCCTTTTCGCCATGATGTTTTCCCTGCTGATATTCCCGCTGATATTTGCCCGAGCTTACAGAAAATTTGATGCAAACGACAGCGATAAAATGATTGAAAAATAACCCGCTCATAACTCCCCCCAGAAGCGAGGCCTTCCCGGTAAAACGGGAGGGCTTTTTTTACGCATAACATCCTGAACCAGGCATATTTGCAATAACATTACAAAAATTTATACCTGTATTGAAACGCCGTTGCATTAACAAATTGTTTTTAACTACAACCCAGGTATCGCCTCATTTATCTTTGCAATCCATGAAAAAAATATTTGCAGCATTATTCGTATTTGTATTTTCTATGCATGCGCAACTGTTATATGCGCAGCAGCCCGATACTGTTTTAAACCACAAATTATCATTACATGCACAGGCCACAGTAATACCTCAATATCATTTTAATTTTCAATCGCCCTACCTGGGTGCCAACAGCCTTTTACCGCACGAGCCTGTGCGTACATCCTTTACCGGTACACTGTTTGCAGCATACAAACCGTTTAAACATACCTATATTGTTTTTAACCCGGAAGTTGCAGGCGGTAAAGGCCTGAGTAAAACACTTGGTATTGCTGGTTTTCCTAACGGGGAAATCTACCGTGTTGGCGACCCTAAACCAAAGCCATACATTGCCAGGCTATATATTGAACAACGTTTCCCGCTTTCATCAGACGTTGATACGGTTGAAGACGACCAAAACCAGGTAAAAGAAATTAACAGCAAAAACTACATTTCGGTGGTTTTGGGCAAGTTTAGCCTTACAGATCTTTTTGGCAATGCCGATTTCAGCCACGACCCGCGCTCCCAGTTTTTTAACTGGTCGCTCATGGGCCTGGGGGGCTGGGATTACCCCGCCAACACAAGGGGGTACAACATTGGGGCCATGATACAGTTAATATACAACAACTGGGCATTTCGTTATGCCAATACAGCCATGCCCACCGAAGCCAATGGCCCCGACCTGCAATGGAAAGGCAGCAAAGCAATGGGCCAGGTATTTGAGGTGGAGAAAGACAATCTTTTTTATAAAAACGACACCCATTTTTCAACACTGCATGCAGGTATATTTTGGAACATAGCCCACATGGGCAGTTATACAGAAGCCCTGGCCGCAAGTGGCGTGCCTGATGTTACCCAAAGCCGCCAGTATGGGCGCAGCAAATGGGGGTATTACGCAGCACTTGATAATACCATTGGCAGCTTTCACCCATTTATTAAAACAAGCTGGAACGATGGAAACAATGAAAGCTGGGCATTTACCGAAATTGATGCAAGTACTGCTTTAGGCTTTCAGTTAGATGGCAAAGCCTGGCACAGAAAAGATGATAAGCTTGGCCTGGCGTATGTGCAAAACAATATATCTAACCTGCACAGGCAATACCTTGAAAAAGGCGGCTATGGTTTTTTAATTGGCGATGGCAAGCTTACTTATGGCCCGGAACAAATTACCGAACTTTATTACAATATGGCCCTTTGGCACCATGTATATATTAGCCCAGATTACCAGTTTGTAATAAACCCTGCTTATAATAAAGACAGGGGGCCCGTGCATATAGTATCCATACGCCTGCATGCAGAACTGTAAACAGTTAAAGCCTGTAAGCAGGCCGCGTTGAATGTTTAACAACAAACAATTGCAACGCGCATTTTTAAAATTTTTCAGCCGCAGTAAACAATCATTTGCATAATTTGCGCCAGCTATGCTTACGAAACTGCATATACAGAACTACGCGATTATTGATGAGATAGAGATTAACTTCTCCAACCGGCTTAATATAATTACAGGTGAAACAGGTGCTGGTAAAAGTATATTAATAGGTGCATTAAGCCTTATACTGGGTGAGCGAGCAGACACGAGTGCCTTGTTGCAGGCAGATAAAAGGTGTTTTATTGAAGGCTTTTTTTCTATTGCGGGTAATGCCGAAGTAAAACAATTTTTAACAGCAAATGAGCTTGATGCAGATGATGAACTGGTAATACGCCGCGAAATTGCAGCATCGGGTAAATCACGCTCGTTTATTAACGATACCCCGGCCACATTGCAACAGCTAAAACAGGTTGCCAGCATGCTGGTTGACCTGCACCAGCAGTTTGATACCATGGAGGTGGCTGAAAGCGATTTTCAGCGCAAGGTGCTGGATGCACTTGCCAGCAATGGCGATTACCTAAAGGATTATGCAAGGGTTTACCGCAAATGGCAGAACGCTAAAAAAGAGCTTGAACAACTGGTATTGCAAAAAAGCAACTTTAATAAAGAACTTGATTACTACCAGTTTTTGTACAATGAGCTGGAAGAAGAAGGGCTGAAAGAAAACGAACTGGAAAACCTTGAAGCCGAACTTAAATTACTGAGCAATGCAGAGGGTATAAAAACAACTTTAACCAAGGTATACTTCGACCTGAAAGAAAGCGAGCAACCGGTGGTTCAGCACCTTAAACAGCTTATCAACCAGCTTAACACCTGTGCCTCTTACCATGCTTCTCTCCCACCGGTAATTAAAAGGTTGCAAAGCATACAAATTGAATTGCAGGATGCGGCTGATGATATTGAGATATTGAATGATGGTATTCAGTTTGATGCCGCCCGTATAGAATGGATAAATGAGCGTATTGCCGGTGGTTACAAGCTGTTGAAAAAGCATGGTGTACAAACCACTGCACAGTTGCTTGAAATAAAGCAGCAGTTGCATGAAAAACTACAGGCGGTACTGCATTTGGATGATACCATACTTGCTGCCGAAAAGGAAACCAAACAGTTGCTGCAGCAAGCCGAGGAACTGGCTGGCAAAATATCTGCCAACCGCAAACAGCATGCAAAACCATTTGCCGAAAAAGTAACGGGCCTGCTGGCAAAGGTAGGTATGCCCAATGCAGTATTAAGGGCAGATGTTTTACCGGCTGCTTTAAACCTGTACGGTAAGGATGATATTGAGTTTATGTTTGATGGTAATAAAAGCGGCAGGTTTGAACCCGTAAGAAAAGTAGCCAGCGGCGGCGAACTTAGCAGGCTGATGCTTTGCATAAAATCGCTGGTGGCCGAGCGGATAGACCTTCCCACCATGATATTTGATGAAATTGATACAGGTATTTCCGGCGAGGCGGCAAAACAGGTAGGTATTATTATGAAGAGTCTCTCTGCCAACCGCCAGGTAATTTGTATAACACACCAGCCGCAAATTGCAGGCAAAGCCGATGCTCATTTTTTTGTGTATAAAGAAATTAAAGGCAATGCCATAAAAACCAATATACGCCTGTTATCGAAAGAGGAACGTATTACCACCATTGCCCAAATGCTTAGTGGTGAAAGGCCAACCGCAGCAGCGCTTGAAAACGCCAGGGAAATGGTGATGAATTAAATCTATACTAAGCTAATCGGTAAATATGTACCAACAAATCCCCGCACACAGCGCGGGATTTGTTATTTTAAAACATACTGGTCCGGGTTAGGATACTAACTCAACAGGTATTTTAAACAAGTTCACCTGTTTTTAAATTTCTCCTGTAATAAATTTTGTGCGATACTTGTTTATTGTAAGGCAACTAATGAACCGGAACATACTGCTTATATTGGTAACAATTGCAGCTTTTGCTGCGCTGCCAGGCTTTGCGCAGGTATCTAACCTGCGCAAAAAAAAGGTAGTTACCACAGGCATGGTTAAACTCGACTCGTTAAGCATCGTACCCGGTACTTTTTTAATACCCGGCACTGATACCAGTTATTACACCATTGATGTTGTAAACAGCCTCCTGTTTTGGAAACAACAGCTCCATGCAGACAGCCTTACGGTGTTATACAGGGTTTTTCCCATGAAACTTAATGCCGTTGCAAGTCGTTACCGCTACGATAGTGTGCGTAACAATTTTATGGCCGAGCCTGCTTATGCCCGGCAGGCAAGTACCCAACCCCCGCTTTTTAATTTTGGTAAACTTGATTACAATGGCAGCTTTGGCCGTAGCCTTAGTTTTGGCAACAGCCAGGATGCAGTGTTTAACTCACAATTTAACATGCAGCTATCCGGCTATATTGGCGACAGCATATTAATTGCAGCAGCCATTACGGATAATAACATACCCATACAACCCGATGGCACCACGCAGCAGTTGAATGAGTTTGATAAAGTGCTTTTACAGTTCAGTAAAAAAAACTGGGAGGCCGACCTTGGCGATATTGACCTGCGCCAAAACCAGGATTATTTTTTACGGTTTTATCAAAGGCTACAGGGGCTGTCTTTCAAACAAGGTTATTCATCCGGCAAAAATGTAAAAGGTACAGCTACAGCAAGCAGTGCAATATCCAAGGGTAAATTTGCCCACAATATTTTACGGGTGCAGGAGGGTAACCAGGGGCCTTACCGCCTGCAGGGCAATAATAACGAAGCTTATCTTATTATTCTGGCGGGTACTGAAAAGGTGTACATCAATGGCCTGCCGGTGCAGCGTGGCGAAGACGAGGTGTCCGGTTTCCGCCGCGGTGATGGCGAGCGAGATCGTCTCGAGGTCGCGCATTTCACCGACGAGCAGGATGTCCGGGTCTTCACGAAGCGATCCGCGCAGCGCGTTCAAGAAGCTCTTCGTATCCGCGCCGACTTCGCGCTGGTTGATCAGCGACTGCTTGTGCTCGTGCAGAT
>CAZRDD010000298.1:0-6501 GCA_964598675.1 uncultured Parafilimonas sp. | reverse complement strand
TTGCCCAGGGCATGCGTACCAAAGAGGCTGCGGGCAACACATACTGGGGTTACGGCGGCGATCTGGGTGGTTTTAACCTGCACAACGATGAAAACTTTTGCGCCAACGGCCTTATTGCAGCCGACCGCACCATACACCCCGGCCTTAACGAAGTAAAGAACGTATACCAAAGCATTGAATTTAAAACAAAAGACATCAGCACCGGGGTAATTACTATTGAAAACAATTATGGCTTTACCAATTTAAGCGAGTTTCTTTTTACGTGGACATTGTACCGCAATGGCCAGCAGGTAAAGCAGGATACGTTTAGCCTTGCCCTGCAGCCACACCAGCAAAAAGATGTTTCGCTGCAGGTGCCGCAGATAAAATCGCCTGCCGGGTCTGAATATTTTTTAAATATCACGGCTGTAACAAAAGCCGCCGCCGGGCTTGTACCCGCAGGCCACGAAGTAGCACGCGAGCAGTTTAAACAGGCCGGTGATTATTTTGCAGGCAGCACTCCTGCCAGCGGCAGTTTACAAATTAACAAAGAGGGCAACAAGCTAAGCTTCACCTCCGGCAGTGTGCAGGGTGAGTTTAACATTAGCCAGGGCCGGTTTACCCGCTACCAAAATGGCACACAGCAGCTTAACAGCTTACCCGAACCCTATTTTTGGAGAGGGCCAACCGATAACGATTTTGGCAACAACATGCAGGTTGACCTTGGCATTTGGCGCACAGCCCACCTTTACAAAAAAGTAAAGAATGTTACCGTTGGCAACCAGGAGGCTGATGGTGTGCATATTAAGGTTGAATACGACCTTGCAGCCATAGCTGTGCCTTACACGGTTGAATACATTGTAAACAACGATGGCAGCATAAGCATAACCGCTGCTATTAACATGACGGGCAGAGACCTGCCCGAGCTGCCCCGCTTTGGTATGCGCATGCAATTACCACATCAGTATAGCCACCTTAGCTACTATGGCCGTGGCCCCTGGGAAAACTATAACGACCGATACGAGTCTGCTTTTGTGGGCCTTTATGACGACAGCGTGGGTAACCAATACTGCAACGGTTACATTCGCCCGCAGGAAAGCGGCTATAAAACCGATGTAAGGTGGTTTGCTTTAAAGGATGAGCAAGGGCGCGGGCTGCTGGTACAGGGCTTAAACCAGCCTGTATGTTTTAGCGCCATCAACCACTCCGATGAAAGCCTTGACCCCGGGCTTACCAAAAAACAGCAGCACCCAAGCAACCTGCCCCCAGATAACAATGTTTATGTACACATTGACCTGAAACAGCGTGGCCTGGGCGGCGATAACAGTTGGGGTGCCTTACCGCACCAGCAATACAGGCTGCTTGATAAAAAATATACCTACAGTTATACCCTGCAACTGGTTGATGTAAAATAATACATGCCATTTGCTGGCAAAGCAATAAACAAGGCCCATACATAGGCGGTTTTCCTAAAAAACGGCCGCATGTATGGGCCTTGTTGCATCATCAAAATATAGGGAGATGAGCATGCCTGTTCACTCAAAAAGGAGGAAATCCTGCTAAAGTTCAAGCGGTTCAAAATCAGCCTCCAGAAAGGTTTCTACATTGGCCAACCAGTATTGCTGTACAAACGCTGTATGAACAGGATGGGTATTATAAAGTTGGTAATCCTCCTGGCTGGCAAACTGCATGGATAAGCTGTGTGTAAACCCGTTTTTGGCACTTATTTGTTTAAGGCATTCAAAATTTTCCACCCCGCTAATATTGGCGAGTTCTTTGGCGGCAGCAAAAAATGCGGTTATGGCTTCTACGCTTAACAATGGTTTAAACGTAAATGAAACTGTATGGCGTATCATGAATTGTGTTATTTGGGGCTTATATTTTAACAACTACAAATTTATATTCCCCACGTTTAAAGTTAATCTACAAGCGTAATACCTGCTTGCAAAGCCAAATTTCCGGCAATACCTTTCTGCTTCACTTCCTTAGCCAATCATTTCTATTTATCTGTGTTGTATCAACATCCTTAACATAGCGCACCAATTGTGTAACCGGCTTGGTTACATAAAATTCATTTTTAGGGTACCCACTATCCCAGGCACCACACCCATAACTACGCACTACAATTTTACAGGTACTATCAGCCTTGTTTACAAACAATACCGTATCGCCCGAATATTTACACATTCCGCTAACCAACATGTACAGCAACAATATTAGAGCTGCAACTACTGTAGCTGCTACAGTCAGCACTTTAACCGTAAGTTGCTTTTTTTGCTTTTGTTTAATAAGCGTTAATGGAATAAAAACTGGCAGCGAAACCAAAATAACAAACCGTATCGTTTCGGCTGTACCTTCCCTCGTAAATTCAAATGGCAGCAATTGCCCGGCAGTCAATAAAAAAATGCTGAAAATTATCCAGCCAATACAGAAAAAATAAAGGGTTTTAGCGGTTGGGTTCATGATTATAAAATTAAGGAAGACAATTAAATGTATCTATCCCTATTTTAAAAACCTACTCCTCCAGCCTGCTATTTCATCCTATCCCCTGCTCTGCACGTATTCCATAACAGGGTGCCGTTCAAAAGGATGTTTGCCATTAAAAATATAGCGGTAGGTAACCATGCGGCGGCTTTGGCTGGCCCCCAGGCTTTTGTATATATTCAGCATTTTGGGGTTCCAGTCGCCCGCCCAGCCCATTTCGTAGGTATTGTACCAACCTTTACCCTGCAACAGCAGAGCCCCTTCGTAAATCATAAAACTATCAATACCCAGCGATTGGTATTTGGGCACTATGCCAAAAGCCACACCGGTAAACTTTTTGCAGGCACCAGTCTTCTTCATCCACAGTAACCGCAGTTTTTGCAGCAGGCCCAGCTTGCCATTAAAGTGTTTAAAATATTCGTTCAGGTCGGGTATGTTTATCCACATGGCAATCGGCTCATCCTTGTAATAAGCAAACCATATAAGCCTTTCATCCATAATCGGCTTCATGGTTTTAAAAAGCTTAATTACCTGCTCCTTTGTAATTTCCTTAGCCTCGCCGTGCTGCGCCCAGGCAGCATTATACACGGTGGCAAACTCCTCAGCATGCTTGTCTAAGTTTTTAAGGTTTACATGGCTGGCGCGGTAACCCGGTTTGCTGGCAAACTTTGCATGCCGCTCAGGAAAACGCGGCGGTAACGGTGCATCAACCTGCATGGCGTAATAATACTGGTTGTAGTAGTTATTAAAGCCGTAGCCTTCAAACAACTGTTCATAGTAAGGCGGATTAAAAGCCATACCGTAAATGGGTGCTTCGTTAAAACCCTCCACAAGCAGCCCCCACCATTTATCTCGGTCGCCAAAGTTTATAGGACCATCCATTGCCTCCATGCCCTTGCTTTGCAGCCATTGGCTGGCAGCATCAAAAAGAATATTGGCCGCCTGCTGGTTATTAATACACTCAAAAAACGCAGCACCGCCAACGGGGTATTCTGTACCCTTGTTTACATATTTGCTGTTGGTAAAAGCCGCAATACGGCCTATAAGGGTATTATCATCGTTTTTAAGTATCCAGCGTTTGGTTTCTCCGTATTTGTAGTTTTTGTTCTTTGTTGTATCAAATACAGCATCAACTTCATTATCCAGCGGGCGAATATAATTGGGGTTGCTTTTATTTATTAAATAAGCCACTTCGTTAAACACTTTAGCAGTGCTTTTATCTGTAACCTCTGTTAAACGCATAGAAAAACCAGTTTTTACGAATGTAGGTAGTTTTACGCATAAACACGCCACCACCAGGGGCCAAAAGCGGCGCGTTACGCCTTACGAACTGGGCAAACATACAGATTAGCAGCTTTTTATACGTGCAGGCCAGCACCGGCTTAGTACCGCTCTATCACCCCCAGGCCAAACAGGGCAAAATCGTATTTTGAGGGGTCGTGCGCATCCAGCGTACGCAGGTATCCGGTTAGCTCCAGGGCCGCCTGCCAGTCAACCTGGCTGCGCTGCAGCAGGTTAAACCGTTTTGCCACACGGGCTACATGTACATCAATGGGGCATATAAGCCAGGCGGGGTCTATTTTTTTCCAAATGCCAAAATCAACACCTTTTTTATCGCGGCGCGCCATCCAGCGTAAATACATGTTAAGCCTTTTGCAGCTTGAATTTTTAGCCGGGGTGGCTATATGCTTTTGGGTGCGGGCAGGCATATCCTCCAGCGAAAAAAAGTACCGGTGAAACCCGGTAAGCATCTGTTCGGTTTCCTCGCCAGGGTTGTCTTTATCAATATGCTTGTAAAAGGCATCCTCCAGGCTTTTAAAACGGCTGTAATGGTGTTTAAGAAAGCTGATAAAATACAGCAGGTCGGTAGTATTAAAGGTGCGGTGCTTAAAAGCCAGCATTCGCTTTAAATCAGTATCGGTGTGGTTTACCACAAAATCGTAAGGGGCCATATCCATCAGCTGCATCAGTTCCTTCGACTTGTTAATAATGGTGGTACGTATGCCCCATGCAAAAATGGCTGCAAAAAAACCAGCTATTTCCACATCCTGCTTACGGGTAAACAGGTGCGGTATGCAAACGGGGTCATCCTTTATAAAAGAGGGCCTGTTGTACTCATCCGCCTTTTTATCAAAAAACTCCTTAAGGTTTTGCAGCTCCATACGCTAATTAAAACTTCCCATACTATAATAACGGGGCATTACCGTGGTAATGCCCCGTCACTTGTTTAACATTACCCAATTGCCTGTTGCAGGTCTTCAATCAAATCTTCAATATCTTCAATGCCCACACTCAGGCGGATGAGTGAATCACTCAGCCCATTCTTCAGCCTTTCTTCCCTTGGTATGGAAGCGTGCGTCATAGAGGCCGGGTGATTTATCAGCGATTCCACACCGCCCAGGCTTTCTGCCAAAGAAAATATTTTGGTGGAGGATAATACCCTGGTGGCCGCCTCCATACTATTATCGGCCAGTTCAAAACTCATCATACCGCCAAAACCGCGCATTTGTTTTTTGGCCACTGCATAACCGGGATGGTCCTCAAAACCATTCCAGTAAACCTTTGCCACTTTTGGATGGCTGCGCAAAAAACGGGCAATTTTTTCACCATTCTCGCAATGCCGCTGCATGCGTACATGCAGGGTTTTTATACCGCGCAGTACCAAAAAGCAATCCTGCGGGCCGGGTACGGCACCACAGCTTTTTTGAATAAAATACAACTGGTCGCGCAGGGCTGCATCATTCATTATCAACGCCCCCTGAATAACATCGCTGTGGCCGCCCAGGTATTTGGTAGCCGAGTGCATAACAATATCGGCACCAAAATCAAGAGGGTTTTGCAGGTAGGGAGATGCAAAAGTGTTATCAACACAAACCAATATGTTATGTGGTTTAGCAATGGCCACCACGGCTTCAATATCAGTAATATTCATCAGGGGGTTGGTGGGAGTTTCCAACCAAAGCAGCTTTGTATTAGCGTTTATGTAGCCGCGAATATTATTGGCATCCTGCATGTTTAAATAATGAAACTTAATGCCAAATTTCTCAAACACTTTGGTAAACAGCCTGTACGTACCCCCGTACATATCGCTGGCGGCAATAACCTCATCGCCGGGGCTTAGCAGCTTTATTACCGCATCGGTAGCAGCTACACCACTGCTAAAAGCAAGGCCAAATTTGCCGTTCTCAATTTCTGCAAGCGCTTTTTCCAACGCAAACCTTGTGGGGTTTTGGCTGCGGGCGTACTCATAGCCTTTGTTTACACCGGGTGCCTGTTGTACGTAGGTTGATGTTTGGTAAATAGGTGTCATAATAGCCCCTGTTGAAGGGTCGGGCTCCACGCCTGCATGTATAAGTTTAGTTGCAAGTTTCATAACTGGTAAAAAGTATTTTATGCTGCAAAGGTGGGGAAAGTTATGTTGCCGCAGGGCTTCATTTTCGCTGTTGTATTTTAACACAAAGTTAACCGCGGCACAATACTACGAAATTATTCGTTTATTAACCGTTCATACTGCTATATTTCCGTTAAACAGCCCCCTGTGCAATATGTTACAGCCTTTAACATTTGTTGGTGGAAAACCACGCTACCATTGGTGTATAACCACTTTTAGTAATATAAAAAGCACTATACCTTAGCTGTGCAAATGCAAACCAAATCATTTAAAATTAATGTATGAAAAAAACACTCTTCCTTGCTGCCGCCTTACTGCTTAGTTCAGCTTTATTATATGCCGGAACAGAAAGCAAAATGGAAAAAATATTCAGGGAAACTTTTCCCAATGCCGTAAATGCAAAATGGATAAAAGATGATAACGGCTACCTTGTTAGCTTTACCCAAAGCGGTACGCTTACCAGGATAAGCTATACCAACAAAGGCAAATTTGTAAGCTCGTTACGCTACTACCAGGGTAAGGACCTGCCCACCAACGTATTGATGGCTGTTAAAAACAAATACAAGGGCGTTGATATTTTTGGTGTAACCGAATACTCAAATAACCAGGAGGTTATTTACTTTATTAAGCTTTACGACGGCAACAAT
>CAZRDD010000297.1:0-6503 GCA_964598675.1 uncultured Parafilimonas sp. | reverse complement strand
CTGGTTGAACAATCGAAAAAGTATGCAACAAGCGACAGGGCGGTAAAATCTGTTGCGCTTGGCAACGCAGTATTAGCAGCATTAGAAGCGCAGGGGTTATTGGAAACTCTCAAAAACAACCCTAACGGTATAGCTGGTTTTTTTGATGAGATACTGGAGATTAGCAGGCCGGGCAGAAATGTTCAATTAAACGTTAAAGGTATATTAAGGCTTAACTAAAGTAATTTTTTAATAAAGTAGATGGCCTGCCATTGGTGGGTTTTAATTGAAAATATCCAAAAGGTAGGCCATCTATAAAACAAATAAAAATTATGCAAAACGTGTTAGAGTTTTACCTAAAAATGAAGGATATGATGAGCGGAGGGCTTGTAAAAGCAGCCCAAACCGCAAAGCAAACCTTTGCCCAGGTAAACACGGGTTTAAACGATGTGCAGGGCAACACCGCCAAAGCAGGCAACGGGTTTGAAAAAATGGCCAATAAAGCCAAAGAAGCCCGCGCAGAGGTAGAAAAGCTGCGGGAAAGCAGCAGTATGCTAAAAGGTGCTTTAATGGGTGGCCTTGTGGCCATTGGTGTAGGGGGCATCGTACAACAAAGCCTGGCGCAGGCAGCTATGAAAGAAAACCAGCAGACTGCCTTTAAGGTACTCTCTGGTAGTAAAAGCTTTGGCGCGGGCCTGTACACCAATATTGTAAAAATGGTCGACACTACGCCTTTTGAAAGCCAGGACTTAGCACGCGGGGCCAAAACCATGTTGGGCTACGGTGTAAACAAAAACGCCATAATGCCCGACCTTAAAATGTTGGGTGAGGTAGCCAGTGCGCAGGATAATCCTGCCGAGGCTTTGCAAAGTCTGGCGCTGGCGTTTGGGCAGGTACAGGCCAAAGGCCATTTGGCGGGGCAAGAGGTTTTGCAAATGATTAATGCAGGCTTCAACCCACTAAAGGAAATTAGCGATATGACGGGCAAAAGTATGAATGAGTTAGATAAAACTATGGAGAAGGGCGGCATAAGCGCCACGCTGCTTACACAGGCGTACATGCATGCCACCGGAGAGGGAGGTAAATTTCACAACATGATGCTGGAGCAAAGCCAAACCCTGGGCGGGCAGTACAGCACGTTTATGGATTTAATACACAGCAAAATGCGCGGCTTTGGCGAGTTGTTAAGCCCCATGGCAAAAGGCCTTATGCAGTTTGCTGGGGCTATACTAAACAGTAAACCCGCTTTGGTGGCGCTGGGCATAGGCTTAACCGCGTCCACTGGCATACTTATAAGTACGGCCATGGCCACCGGCTTAATGGCAAAGGCAATGGATGCTCTAACGTTGGCAGTAACCCGTAATCCATTTACTTTTTGGGTAGGCATAGCCGCCACAGCCATCGGGCTACTGCTGCCATTGGTGCAGCAACTTTTTACTAAAACCCATACCCTGCGCGATGAGTGGGATAAACTCATACAAAAAGAGGGGCTTTTAAAATCGGTTAACCAGGGCGCTGCCGCCAGTATTGCGGAGCAAACCGCAAAGGCTCAAATACTTATTGCCACCATTAAGGATGAAACCCTTAGCCACGAACTGCGGTTGCAAAAGCTTAACGAGTTAAAAAATGCCGCCCCCGGTTACTTTAACCACTTAACCCTTGCAAAAAGCCAAACCGATGGGGCAACCCAAAGCCTTGATAAATACACCGAGGCATTATTGCGCAATGCCCAGGCACAAGCAGCACAAGAAAAAATAACCGAAATACAAAGAGGTTATATAACTGGAGTAATGGCTAACCACGATGACACAGAGGCTTCACTGGCTAAAATTGCTGCTGGCGCAAACTATATGGTAGGCAAACGCCTGGCTACGGGGCAAACAGGCCGCGCAGGCGCGCAAACTATACTTGATACCGCCGATAGGATGGCCGCACAAGTAAAAGCCGAGGAGGCTGCTAAAAACAAAAAGCTGTTAGATGAGCAACAGGATAGAATGAAGCTATTAATGGGCTTTGCAGACAAAGGCGATAAGCCAACCGGCCCTGGTAGTGCAGATGGCTTAGGCGATACCGCAAAAAACATTAGCGCCGGTGGCCCACGCATAATCAATATTAATGGTGTTAGTCTAAAGTATGCCGACCATGTTACGATAAACAATAAAGGCGATATTGATATGAGCGAAAGCAGAATGCAGGAATTTTGGTTGCGTGTTTTAAACAGTGGCGCCAGTGTGTCATAAAACAAAGTACAGGTGGCTTTGTATGGCCTGAAAATTACACATTGCAAATAATCCATTTTCTTTTACAGGGCAATTATAAAAACTCTTATAAATATGGCAAGAGGGCAGCGAATACACGACAGACTTAATTGTGATACAAAAGTAAAAGCAACTTACGGAAGGGGGAGAAACAAAGACCTGATTAGCGGGCGAAACAGGGCTTTATTTTACAGGTATTATTTTTACTCAAAAATCAACAAAACTCCGTATGATGATATTTTGCTTCTTTTAAGTGAGCAGTTTTTTTTAAATGAAAGGACAGTTGTTAATTTAATTACGGAAGGGCATTCGCAGCTTAAAAAGATATACGCAGAGCATCTTTCTGCTAAAGAACTGCAAAAAATGTTTCCGGCTTTTGATTGGAAGGTGCAAAGCTCCAGTGCTTTATAACTGCCTGGTTAAACGGTAGTAAATGGGCAAGGTGGGCGGTTGTTATTGCAACGGGCAACTATCAACCAGGTGCCAAAGCCCCGCCGCCAACCCTTAACGCAAGAAGCAAAAGGAAACCAGTGACAGCGGCTAAGATGGTTTAAAAGCCTATTTAAACGGCGGCTAAATATGGATTAAATAGGGTGTAAACACTGCTTAAAAGGTGTTTAACGGGGTGCAAAAGTGGGTGTTTTGGGTGCCTTTTTAGGGTGTTTGGGTGGTGTTTTTCATGCTCTAAGAAGCAAAATGCAGCCGGTTAATGGCTGTACTTAAAAGGGGTTAAAATTTGGTTTGTTTTAATTTTTAGGGTGTAGACAAACAAAGCCGAAAATGTTATCTAATTTTAACTTTTTGGCGTTAGACAAAATTAATTTTTCGCGTTCGGTTCCATAAATACTCAAGGGAGAACGCCACCTGTATTTACCTTGAACATTGATGCTACAAGCTTATGCCGTGTTTGCTATAACAGCAGCCGTTTGTTGTTATACAGTGGCCACCAGCTTTACCACATCGGCCGCGCAGCCAAAAGCCAGTGTGTAGCCGCTGCCGCCATGGCCGTAGTTGTGTATAATGTTGGTGCCTTCTTCACGCTCAAGCCTAACAGTAGGGCGGTATGGCCTAAGCCCTGCCCAGTTGCCGATTATCTTGCGGCCTTCCAGCCCCTGCAAAGCGCCGTAAGCCCTTCTTAAAATATCCTTCAGACTTTCTTCTTCGGTGCGCTCATCAAACACATTTTCCTCGTAGGTGCCGCCCACTATGGTAGCATCTTTACGCGGCACCACGTAAGCCGGTGTTTGGTTATCCAGCAAAATAAAATCAGGATAACCCGGTTCCAGCAGCACCACCTGGCCGCGCACGGGTATCACAGCCGTATCGTTGCAAAGGGTGCGTGCCCCCAGGGCGGTACAGTTTATCACCACATCGTACTGCTTGCTTAAAGCGTACAGGTCGGTAACTTCCTGTTTAATCAGTACCGCGTTATGGGCCTGTGCCTGTTTGTACAGCCAGGGTAAAAATATTTGCGTTTCCATCAACGGCACCAGCACCTCGTAGGCTTTATCGTACCCTTTGGGCGCGGCTTCATTTTCCAGAATATTCAAATGGCCTTCGGGTATAAATTCAATCCAGCTATCTTCATCGCCGCTGTTGTTTTTAACGGCTTTAATAAGCTTTATCATGCTAATACCGGTTTCCTCGCCGGTATGGCTGTGGTAGTATTCAAAGGCTGCCTGGCACCAGCCAATACCCCTTTTATCGTTACGCACATGGTAGGGAAACCAAAAGGCCGCTGCCCTGTTGGAGGTAATATCCGGCGAAAAATTTTTGGAGATAATCTCTACCTGGTGGCCCTGTTCGGCCAGCAGCACTGCGGTGCTCATACCGCTGATGCCTGCCCCTATAACCGCAATTTTTTTACTCATGATGGGCGCAAAGGTAAGCCACCGCCGTTAAACAGTGCTGTACAAACATGCGCTGTGTTTATAAAATATGCCTGTGTGGGCAAGTTTTGCACCCCTGTAAAATATCATGTATTAATTGTGCCTGTTTCAATAAATTGCGCCGCCCCAAAAAACGGACGAATATTATGGTTGATGAACAGGATATACAACACCCGCCTTCTGCCCTGCCCGCCCATGTGGATGTGCTGGTGGTGGGCCAAGGCATTTGCGGCACCTTTTTAAGCTGGCAGTTGCAGCAGCAGGGGCTTAGGGTGCTGGTGATTGATGAGGCGCAGCCCTTTACCGCTACCAAAGTGGCCAGCGGGGTTATAAACCCGGTTACGGGCAGGCAGGTGGTTACCACCTGGATGGCGGAGATACTGATGGATTACACCTGGCAGGCTTACCAGGCCATTGGCACCCATATTGGGCAAACGGTTATACGCCAGGCCAATATTGTGGCTTTTCCGCCATCGCAGCAAATGCGCGATGCGTACGATAAACGTATTGGCGAGGCAAACTCCTACATTAAAGCGGTGCCTGCCCAAAGGGGGGCGTTGTACAACGATATGTTCTGGCAGTTTTTTGGGTCGGCTGAAATTGACCCCGTTTGGCTGGTGGACCTTTTTCCGCTGCTGGCGGGCTGGCGCAAAAAGCTTAGGGACGATAACGCCCTGCTGGAAGAGCGTTTTAACCCGAACCTGTTAACGTTACGGCCGGGTGGTGTTACCTACAAGCACATAAACGCCGCTAAAATTATTTTTTGCAACGGCGTTAGCACTTTTACCCTGCCCTGGTTTAAAAACCTGCCTTTTGTGTTTAACAAGGGCGAGGCCCTTATTGCCGATATACCGGGCCTGCCGCACGATAATATTTTTAAAGCGGGCAACAGCACCCTGGTGCCCTGGTACAATGGCCTATGGTGGGTAGGAAGCAGCTACGAAAATACGTTTGAGGATGATTTGCCCACCGATGCTTTTAAAACCAAAAAGGTGCAGGAGTTACAGGCTAACCTTAAGCTGCCATTTACCATTGTTGACCATCTCTCCAGCCTGCGCCCGGCGGTGGCGGTGGAGCGCAGGCCTTTTGTGGGGCTGCACCCGTTTGTGCCGCAGGTGGGTATTTTAAACGGCATGGGTACCAAAGGCTGCTCCTTAGCGCCCTATTTTGCCGAGCAATTGGCCAAAAACCTTGCCGCAGGCAGCGCCATTGATGCCCTGGCGGATGTAAACCGCTTTGCGCGCATCCTTAAAATGTAACGGCTAACATATATCGTGCTGGTTTCCAGCGTGTTACCCCTGCTGAAAAGCGGTTAAATCTTCCGTAAAATCGAGGTACAGGGTGGTATTGTCTTTTGCCAGCAGGTAATGCTCAATACGCACCAGCCCGGTAGAGGGTTTTAGGTAGTACACCCATTTTTCAAAAGTAAGGCCGGTGCAGTCGTTTACCAGTACCACGTTTTTCAAACAGCCGGTATAACCGTTAATGGTGGTATCTCCGGTGTAGCCGTACAGGTAGTTTTTACCGGTACACCTGCTTTTTACGGTATCAGTCCAAACGCCAATAAGGCTATTGTTAGTGGTTACCCGTTTAAAAAATGTATACCGCGTATTGCTGTCAATCTTCATAACGGTATTGCTGTCGGTATTTAAAAAAAAGCTGTTGCCGCCAATGGTAATGCTGGTTTGGCTTTGCTGGTAATAGGTGGTATCGTTAATGGTTATGGCCGAAAGTATGTTAATATTATCGGTGCTGGTGCTTTTAACAGCCCCGGTAAGGCTGTCCAGCATGCTTTTTTTATATGTCCATTGGTTACCCACGGTAAGGGGCATCAACCCTTTAACAGTGGTGGGTGTAACAGGCGTGGAGGAGTTGTTTTTACTGCATGCAACGGCAGCAACAGCAATAGCGGCAAACAATATTATTTTATACATGGCCCAAATATCGGTTGCAAATGCGTAAGGCAACAAACCTGGCACAAAAACTGCCGCTGCTTTAACTAATTTTTACAGGGTTGCTTTTTAAGGCAACAGCAGGGCACCTAACAGCCGTTGTTTGCAACCCGCCCGTTAAAAGCGTTTAATTCAATTTCAGGCTTTGGTGCATTTGTATATCTTTGCGCCCGTTGAAGAAAGGCCGTATTGCCATTTTGTGTAATGCTTGTTGCCCTTTGCCTGTGCTTACCGGCGCTTCAATATTAACTAATAAAAAATACGCTCCGCTGCGGCGGGGCATGGGGGTTTAAATTATGTACCGTTCTCATACATGCGGACAATTACGCATTACCGATGTTAACAGCACCGTTACCCTTGCGGGCTGGGTGCAAACCATACGTAAATTTGGGGCCATTACCTTTATTGACCTGCGCGACCGCTAT
>CAZRDD010000296.1:0-6522 GCA_964598675.1 uncultured Parafilimonas sp. | reverse complement strand
TTATAATTCCAGGGGCTTCATCTTGCAAAGCCAGTTGCGCAACGGGGTGGCAGGCAATGTATCCGGCAGTATTGACGCTGCCAACCTGGAGAGTATAGAAGTAATAAAAGGCCCGTCGGCAACGTTGTTTGGCAGCACCTTAACCAGTTACGGCGGGTTAATTAACAGGGTTACCAAAAAGCCTTATGCCAGTTTTGGCGGAGAAATAAATTATGCCAGTGGCAGCTATGGTTATAACCGAGTTGCCGCAGATATAAACACCCCGCTTGACTCTGCCAAAAATGTACTGTTGCGCGTAAACACAGCCTACCGTTACGAAGGCAGTTTTCAGGACAATGGCTTTGAGCGCGGGCTGGTTATTGCGCCCAGCCTGAGTTATAAGGTTAATGAAAAACTATCTTTTTTGTTTGACGGAGAGTTTTTCAGCGGGGCTAATTCCTCCAAACCAATCATTTTCTTTTATTATCCCGTAGCACAGTTGGGCGCAAGCCGTGCAGACCAACTGGGCATTGATTACAAAAGGGCTTATTCGGCAAACAATATCTTCCAGGTATCCAGAAACAACAACCTGTTTGGGCAAATGAATTATAAGATTTCGCCTAAATGGCTTTCTCAAACCAATTTCTCTACTACCAACAGCTTTTCTGATGGGCCTTACGCCTATTTTTACCTTGTACCTAACTCCGTGGTTAAAAATGACCCAACAGCTACCGGCTCAGATTATCTGCAACGCGCAGACCAATCAACCGCTAACAGCAGCGTAACGGTTTTAGAAGCACAGCAAAATTTTATAGGCGAGTTTAATATTGGCCGCATACGCAACCGTTTTGTTGGCGGGCTGGATGTATTCAGCCAAAACTCCGAACAGCTTTTTTATGGTGCCGATTTTGATATTATACCCAAAAACGGGGTGATTGCCAATTATGCCAACTTTAACAGGGATAAACTTGACTCAGTTTTAATAAACGGCACAACGTGGAAATATCCCTACAACTACAAAACCAATACATACAGCGCCTATGCATCAAATGTTGTAAATATTACTAACAGGCTAATTGTAATGGCTGCGGTGCGGGTTGATAATTTTGATAACAAAGGCAGCTATAACCAGCAAAGCGGGCTGTACACTGGCAGTTATAACCAAACGGCTGTGTCTCCAAAGTTTGGCCTGGTTTTTCAGCCGGTAATTGACAAGTTATCACTGTTTGTAAATTACCAAAACGGGTTTACCAATGTAACAGGTGCCGACTCAACAGGCAAAACATTTAAGCCGGAACAAGCCTGGCAGTTGGAGGCTGGCGTTAAGCTGAATGCCTTTAATGGCAAGCTAAATGCAACCTTTAGCTATTACGATATTAAGGTGCAGGATATGGTGCGCCCTTCGGCCAACCCAACCTTTTCGGTACAGGATGGCACGCAGATAAGCAAAGGCTTTGAGGCAGAAGTAATTGCCAACCCCATACAGGGCCTTAATGTAGTGGCAGGTTTTGCCTATAACGATTCAAAAATGGAAAAATCATCGGCCGATGTGGAGGGCCGCAGGCCTGCAACTGCTATGTCGCCCACCAGCGCCAACCTTTGGATAAGTTACCGCATGGCTAATGGGGCCTTAAAAAGGTTGGGTATTGGCTTTGGCGGCAATTATGCCAGCGACAACAAAATAGTAAACAGCGTGTATTATGGTGAGTTTACGCTGCCCGCGTACACCGTGCTTAACGCATCAGTATTTTACGATAACCCAAAATTTAGGGCTGGTATAAAAATGGATAACCTTACCAATAAGCAGTATTGGATAGGCTACACGACTATGAATCCGCAAAAGTTAAGAAGTGTTACCGCCAGTATAGCCTTTAAGTTTTAATACGGAATAATGAAAAGTAAAAAACGAAATTTAAGATATTGGATAGGTAACTTACACCTCTGGCTCGGGCTTGGCTCCGGGCTGGTGGTATTTATAGTAAGCATAACCGGCTGTTTATTTGTGTTTGAAAAAGAAATAAACAACTTAGCCTATAAAAGCACTTTTACAGTGCCTCCCCAAACAGTTACTTTACCCTTAAGCACTATGCTGCATACCGCACAGAAGGCACTGGGGGAGAAGAAGAAAATATACTCCGTAACAACTTATAAGGAGGAAGCCCGCGCCTGGGAGTTTATGACGTATAAGGGCAATAATACTGCCGCTACTTATTTTGGTGCCGTTGAGCATTACGAAAGTATTTTTATCAACCCGCATACAGGGGCGATTACCGGCAGGGTAAATTATAAATACAATTTTTTCAGCATTGTTAAGTATATACACTGGAGCCTTTTGCTCAACACGAAATATGGGCAGCCTGTAGTTGGTTACAGCACCCTGGTATTTGTAGTATTGTTAATTACCGGCCTTGTTTTATGGTGGCCCAAAAAATGGAACCGGGCCAGCCGGGAAAAGAGCTTTTCAATTAAATGGAAGGCCAGCTTTAAACGGGTTAATTACGACCTGCACAATGTACCAGGCTTTTACGTGCTGCTACCAGCCATAGTAATAGCCTTAACAGGGCTTGTGTTTGCGTTTGGCTGGTTTTCGGCAGTGGTGTATGCCGCCGGGGCGGGTACTTTTAAACAGCCGGTGCAACAGGTGCTAACCTCTGTTGCACCAGCGCATACACCCGCTAATAATGCGTTAGATATTGCTTATGCCAATGCAGTTAACCGCTTGCCCGAAGCAGCGAGGTTTAACATAACACCAGCATCCGGCGCTGACGGGGTAATACATATTTACAGTTACAGCGGTAACGAAACATATTACAACTTTAACCACCTGCAATATAACCAATACACGGGGTTACTGCTGGGCCAACGCAAACCGCAGGAGCGTAATGGCGGTGAAAAATTATTGGATATGAATTACGATATTCATATAGGGGCCATAGCAGGGCTGCCCGGTAAAATAATAGCTTTCATCACCAGTGGCATTTGTGCAACATTACCGCTAACCGGCTTTCTTATATGGTGGGGGAGAAGGCATGGCAAAACAATGCCTAAGCAAAGGCGTACCATGCATCAACAAGCCGCGTTTGAATAAAACAAAAAAGAGCTACGGCCTTGTTGCTGATGGGAATTAACTTAAACTATCATAATACAGCGCCGCAGCACCTAATATACCACCGCTTTCAAGCTCAGACAATTCAATACGGAGCCTGGTGATGGATTTTGTAAAAGCAAAGCTGTTTATGCGCTACCACATGGTTTCCTGAAAATAAGGATATGCAAAGCGCACCGAGCCTCCAAAAATGATGAGTGAGGGGTCGTATGTGTACATGATCATTTTAATGGCATTGCCCAGGTGCGTACCCATTTCGGCATACAACTGCAAAGCCCGAGCATCGCCTGCCTGGGCTTGTTTAAACACGGTTTCACCATCAAGCTGGTAAACGTTTTTAAAAAACTGGCCGCAGCAATAATATTCGTAAACATGGTCAAGATAATCCACCATGCCAAATTCACCAGCCCCACAGTTAGGCCCGGCGTAAAGGTGCTTGTTTATGATGATGCCTGCACCAAGGCCGGTGCCAATGGCCAGCCCTATCATGTTGGTAGTACCCTTGCCTTTGCCAAAATAGTATTCGCCCAGGGCAAAACAGTTGGCATCGTTGTTTACAAAAACAGGCACGCCATAACGCTGCTGCATCAGCTTTTTTAAAGGCACTTCCACCCATGAGGGTATATATTGCACATCGTAAACAATACCATCTTCCACATCAACAACACCGGGTACACCAATACCTATTGCCGCTACATCGCCATCTATCAGCTTATCAGCAACAGCGTAAATATCATCCAAAACATCCTGCACGCTGCCATTGCTTCTTATACGCGAGGAGATGATGTTGCCCATGCTGTTTTCATCAACCTGCGCACCACGTACATTGGTAGCCCCAAGATCAATACCTATTACTTTTTTGGCACTCATATTTTGTTTGTTTAACAGCCTGTTTAATCCACGGGCTAAAGCATATCAACACCAGTGTTTACCGTTTTACCAGCCTTGTTTACAACCTGTAAGGCAGGTTTGCAATTGTACTTGAAAAGGGCAGATGCTACTCTTTTTTCTTAAACAGTTCTTTTAACCCTACGGCATTATTTACCAATGGTTTTGCCCATATACCCATGCTGAACAAATACCCCAGCGTAATGTAAATAATAAACATGGCTGCTTTAAGGCCGGTAATATCAGCTAAGATGCCAATAACCAGCGGCACCACCGCGCCACCAACAATGCCTGTGCATAATATACCTGCAAGGCTGCCATGATTGGTGGCTACCGAATTAAGCCCCAGCGATATAACTATTGACCACATTACCGATGCAAAAAAGCCACACATGGGGAAGGCGATTATGGCAACATTCGCTGGGCCAAACAGCCCGGCTGTAAGGCTTGCAGCAGCGCCAAGCACAAATACACACAGCAGTTTACGGCTGTCGAATAATTTAAGCAACAACAAACCAAGCACACAACCAATAGTCATACGCCACCAGAATAACCCTACTACAGAAGCCCCTGTCGTTTCAGGGTTTTGGCCGTGGTATATCTGCAAAAATTTAGATATCCAATTGGCAATGCCCTGCTCTGTACCCACATACGCAAACGTGCCAAAAAAATAAAGAATGGTATACTTGTTTTTAAGTAACTCTTTAAAAGTAGCAAGGGTGCCTATACGTTCATCTTCCTTTAGCTCCACTTTGGGGAACTTTATGGCCCATATTACCAGTATCATTAACAGTACCACCAGCGCAAATATCCAGTAAAGTGATACCCATTTTAAATGTTCAGGCGTAACCTTATTCAAAGTATCAAGCAAGGGGTTGCTGCTGGCGGTATGCAGGTTGGTAACCAGGTAGCTGTATAACAGTGGACTTAAAAAAGAGGCCAGGCCAAAAAATATTTGTGCCAGCACGGAGTAAAAAGCAAAATGCTCTTCACCACCGGCAGCACGCAGCAGCGGGTTTATAACTACCTGCAGCATGGCCATACCAAGCCCTATGGTAAACAGGCTTACCAGCGATATGAGGTAGGTAGGGGAGAATACAAAAATAGCGGCCCCTGCAAACGCAAGAAAGAAGGCCAGTATAAGCACAAACTTCTCACTGTATCTTTCTATAAGTATGCCCGCTGGTATTGACATAACGCCATAGGCCACAAAAAATGAAAAAGGCAGAAAACCAGCCATACCAAGGCTGAGGCTAAAGCTTTTGATAATATCGGGTACCAGTGGCCCAAGTATATTGGTAAGGAACGAAATAACAAAAAAGATGAGCATTACCAATGCTACGATATGCAGTTGCTTTTTTGGCTTCATAATGGCGGAGTAACAGTTATAAACCGTAAATCTATGCACATTTTACACATAACAAAACTGCAATGTATAAAATGCACAAAATGCGGGTAAAAATGAGGTAGCTTTTATACACCTGTGTAAAACACTGCATCAGCGGGAGGCTGCTACATGCCCGCCATGGCCAGAAACTTTTCGGTAAGCTGCTTGTAAAGCTCCGTATTGTCTAAGCCTGCGGGGTTTATACCATACACATTTTTTATAAAGCCACCCGCCTGCTTTAAGGCTGCATGAAATTCCATTACCTGCGATGGCGAATATATTACGGCAGGGTTGCCAAATGCTATGTGGGCAATGGGGATAAATGTATTTGCCGGGCAAAAAGTATTTACCTGTATAATGCCATTAACAGCAAGTACGGTGCCGCTTAACAGTTGCGCCCCATGAAACACCACTGCATTGGTGGCAATAAAACACCCATCGTTTATTGCAGCCCCGGTTACACTGGCTTTTGGGCCAATCAGCACATGGTTGCCAATGGTGCAGTTAAACCCTTCGGCACTGCGGATAACCGCATTTTCCATAATCACGGTGCCGTTACCGATGGCAACCTGCCCGCCGTTGCTTACCACTACGGCGCCCGCCCCTATAAAAGTATTTTCGCCAATGGTTACATGGCCATCAATAATGGCCCCTTTGCCAATTTTTGCAGTAGGATGAATATTGGGAATGAACGGCATGCTGGTTATATTTAAAGGTTAAAATTATCTGGATTACCAGTTGAAAAGATTGAGGTGAGCGATAAGAAAATATAAGGTCGTAATCGCCAGAAAAACCGTAAGGTTAGTTCTGCCCGGCAAATATTTGATATAGTTATAAAAAATAAGTGTTGTAATAATGCCAAGGGGCAGCAAAGCAGATATAAAACACCGGGAATCGGTTAGCAGGTAGCCAATGTCATAAATGCCATTGTAGCCTTCCCGGTTTATTGCTATTTTTTGAGCTGAGTTTGCTGCCAACGAACGAAATACCACTATGCTGTCACCGTTGTCTACGCCATTGTACACAGATACAGGCACTTTGTATTCCCGCCGATGGGTTTTTATAAAGTAGCTGAATATTAAAGTTGTCTTAGAGTAATGCAACTCACTTCTGCTGTCTGTAATAACTTCAATGTTGCTCTTTAAGGGGAAAAGATAAACAT
>CAZRDD010000295.1:0-6540 GCA_964598675.1 uncultured Parafilimonas sp. | reverse complement strand
TTTTACCGTATCGCCGGTGCTGAAAGGTTTATCGAAAAAGATGATAAAGGAGGCAATAAGGTTTTCAAGGCTCTCCTTGGTGGCCAGCGCAATAGCGGCACCCACCAGGCTTAAACCTGTTACAAGGTTGGTTACACGGTAGTGAAATGAAAAATGCAGCAATAACAAGCCGCCAATAATGATGAGGAATACGCGGAAAAAATCTTTAAAAAAAACAATCAGCTGGCTGGTGTTTTCACTGCCGTTGTTGCTGGCCTTTTCTTCAAGTACCAGTGCCATAAAAGTGATGAACCGCACGCACAACCGTATAAACACCACGATTAATACGCCATTGGTAACAGACTCCAGCACCGTTTGAAAATCTGTATTGCGAAAAACATTGAAATGTAGAAACTCGGGCAGTGTAAGTTTATCAAAAGCAATAAAAATAATAAACAGCAGCAAAAATGTTTCAAGCGGTTTTATAATAAGCTCCAGGAACGATTTTCTGCGAAAGCTTTTGCCCTGCCTTGAAAAGAGGCTGTAGAAGAGGCCCGCAAAATATTTTGAAATAAAACGTTTTGCAAAAAAGGTTACTGCAACGGTTGCCAATACTTCTAAATACGCTTTAACGGAGTTGCCCCAAAATTCGTGCTGCAAAAAATTTTCCATGCAGCAAAGTTATTAAAGCGCGAATATTGAAAGGCCTTCTTTTGTTAGTACAAACAGTTTATTAGCTTTTTTTTGTATCTTAATAGAAGCGGCAAGGTTAATGTTGGTTTTTACCAACTGTTCATTAAGTAAGGCTGGCGATAACAGGTGTATGTAAACATCATCATGCCCCAACAGGTTGCCATTCTCTACCTGCACATCCTTCCAGCCCTTCATTGGCAATTTTTGTTTAAACCCGCCGTAATGGTCAAAAACCATCCAGCCATTTTTTACATCGTATAAATACAGTAGCCCGCCATCATCAATAATACAGGATGGGTTGAACTCCTCCTGGAACAGCACCCTGAAATCGGCAGTTTCAAGCAGGGCGTTGCCGTTATCGTCCAGCTTTTTTATTTTGTTATCCAGCTCATCAAAAATCCAGTAATTATTATCGTAACTGGTGGCAACGGCTTTTACCTGCAATATGCCGGTGTTCCTAAGGTCAATAGTGTTGCGGGTGTTTAAAAAGCGGTCTAAAACCAGTATGGTGCTAAAGTCTTTATAATAAACAATTGTTTTAAGCGGGTTGGTTACATCAACTGAATAAATATCGCCATAACGCCGCACATCGTTAAACACCGCCGCAGAATCGTAACTACTGTTTAGTTTTTTAACCTGGTTATCCTGGTTAAGTAGGTAAATGTTGTTAAGCCCGTCAAGGTAAAAATTGGTAAAACTGCCGGGTATGGTTTTTATGGCGGTTAACTGTATGGTGGTATCTATTGCGGCATGCAGGGTACAGCAAAAGCTTTGCAGTAAAAGCAGCAGGCATATGTTTTTTACTGTTCCCATTTTTTTAATTCGGCCTTATTACCATCAAACGTTGCGTAGGTAAAATATTGTATCCAGTCGCCCAGGTTTATGTAATGGCTTTTATCGCTTAATGCATAATCAAAGGGCAGGTGCCGGTGGCCAAAAATAAAATAATCAAAATGCTCTTTGGCCAGCATTTCGCGGCAGTAAATAATAAGCCACTCCTCTTCACCAAAAAACGCCTCATCGCTGCTGCCTGTTTTCTCGCGGCTTTTACGGCTAAAGTAATTTGCAAGGCCCATGCCCCAGCTGGGGTGCAGTTGGCCAAACATCCACTGGCAAAGCCTGTTGCGGAATATTTTTTTAATAAACTTAAAGCCGTGGTCGCCGGGGCCCAGACCATCGCCGTGGCCAATGTAAAAGCGTTTATTGTTCCATTCAAATATTTTGGGCTGGTGGTAAACGAGTATGTTTAGTTCTTTTTCAAAATAGCCGCTCATCCACATATCGTGGTTGCCGGTAAATACATGCACTTTTATGCCACTGTCAGTTAATTCGGCCAACTTGCCCAACAGGCGCACATAGCCCTTGGGTACCACTGTTTTATACTCGTACCAAAAATCAAAAATATCGCCATCTATAAACACCTCGTAAGCATCGTGCTGTATGCTGCTTAAAAAAGCAACCACTTTTTTTTCCCTCTCAAGGCTGGCAGCATAATTGGGTGCGCCCAGGTGAAAGTCGGAAAGGAAATATATTTTTTTACCTTCTGGAATTTGCATGAAACTTCAATTCATTTTAAAGTTTGTAATAGAAACTGTATGCCTGATTGAATTGAAGGGAGCTCAATTTGTATGGCATTCCATACTATGGAATAATCTATTATTTCATAAACGTGAATCAGCTTATTTCTGAAATCTTTCAATAGCCGCCAATTTATGGTTGTATGCACTGCTCTGAACTCTTCGCTTAATCTTGAAGCTGCTTCACCCATGATTTCAAAATTTCTCGCAATAGCATCTTGTAATTTTTCATCCTGTAGAAATATTGAAATAGTTAGGCCATTGCTATACCGTTGTATTCTTTCAATACACTCATTTATATCTTCCAATAGAATTATGTCTTCTCGTTTAGACATAAAGCAGGTCTTTTTCTATGGCCTTCATATAACGTTCTTTCAAACCATTTTTAGAAATAACATCAACTTTTTTCTGAAATATTTCTTCCAATTCGTACCCCAGGTTAATAAAAGCAACAGCATCCGGTACAGCCAATTCAACCATTACATCAATGTCGCTTGAGGTGTTGTAATCCCCACGGCTGTATGAGCCGAAAAGGGCCAGGCTTTTCAACGGGTATTTGGCAAATAGCATTGCTTTGTTCGCCTTTAAAGTATCTAACACCTCGTTCATAGCATAAAATTAAGCATTTGCTTTTGCATTGCTTTCTTTTACCCTTCCACCAAAAAGCAAAAAACCTCTTTTGGCCCATGTATACCCACTACAAGGGTTTTTTCAATATCGGCTGTACGGCTGGGGCCGGTAGCAAATGTTATAAGCGATGGCAGTTTGTTGTATTTGCTGCCAATACCGCCCAGGGCATCTTTAATATCCGGCACTAACTGGCTGGTATATGCTACGCAAATATGCACAGGTGCGTACACGCTTGTGGTGCGGCCGCTTTGCTGTTTGCTGCTCATAACAATACTGCCGGTACGGGCAACCAGGTACTCGCAACCGGTAATGGCTGTATCACAATCGGCAAGGTTGCTGGTGTATTGCAACGCAAGCCCGGCTTGTGTTAGTGTTTGTTGAATTGTTGTTTCGGTACAATAAATTTTTTGCCATTTGCGGGCCGTAAATAAAGCCAGCAGTTGTACTGCAAGCTCATTTTCGGTAATGCAATACGAAAACCTGCCCTGCAGGTTACTGAAGTTTTCTGCAAACTCTATATCCGCATCCTGCTCCAGGGGTTTAAAAACACTGCTGTTGCCTTCGCTTTGGGGAAAAGGAACAGGCACTGGTTTGTTCAGTGCCTGTTTTATTTTACTTAGTATATTTTGTTTTGCGTGAGATGCTTTCACCAGGCAAACGTTTTATGCTGAAAAAAGTGGCTTTACCGGGTTATCAATAATAACCGGGGCTGTTTCGTCTTTTTTAATGTGTTCTGCTACTGGCTCAACAACTACATCAAGCAGCTTTTTTTCCTCGTAAGGGCGTTTGCCAATAAGGGTTTCCACATCGCTTTGAAACAATACTTCTTTTGTTAAAAGCTCCTGTGCCAGTTTTTCAACATCTGCTTTCTTCTCAGTAAGCAGGTTTTTGGTGCGTACGTAAGCTTCATCAATAAGCTTTCTAACTTCCTCGTCAATTATTTTACCTGTTTCTTCGCTAAACGGTTTGGTAAAGGTATTTTCCTGTGTAGGGTCGTAAAAGCTTACGTTGCCTATCTTATCGTTCATACCATATACTGTAACCATTGAGTAAGCCATGCGGGTAATTTGCTGAAGGTCGTTTGAAGCACCTGTTGAAATTTTATGGAAGAAAATTTCTTCGGCAGCCCTTCCGCCAAGGGTCATACAAATCTGGTCCATCAGCTGGTCGGTATTGTACAGGTATTGCTCTTTTGGGGTGTACTGTGCATAACCCAAAGCAGCTGTACCGCGTGGAACGATGGTTACTTTTAGTAAAGGATAAGCATGCTCCAAAAACCAGCCGCAAATAGCGTGACCTGCTTCGTGGTAGGCGATTATTTCCTTTTCTTCGGGTAATATTATTTTGTTCTTCTTTTCAAGGCCGCCAATTACACGGTCAATCGCATCCTGAAAATCGCTCATATCCACCGCATCTTTACCCTTACGGGCAGCAATAAGGGCTGCTTCGTTACACACATTGGCAATATCAGCACCGGCAAAGCCTGGTGTTTGTTCGGCCAGTTTATGTATATCAAGCGTTTGAGATATTTTAATAGGCTTAAGATGCACTTTAAATATTGCTTCGCGGCCTTTAACATCGGGCTTATCAATAGAAATCTGGCGGTCAAAACGGCCTGGGCGCAACAGGGCGGGGTCAAGCACATCGGGCCTGTTGGTAGCTGCAAGTATAATAATACCTGCATCACCCGCAAAACCGTCCATTTCAACAAGCAACTGGTTAAGGGTGTTTTCCCTTTCGTCGTTGCTCATTATGGCGTTGCGGCCACGGGCACGGCCAATAGCATCAATTTCATCAATAAATATAATACATGGGGCTTTTTCCCTGGCTTGTTTAAACAAGTCCCTTACACGGCTGGCACCCACCCCTACAAATAGCTCCACAAAATCAGATCCGCTCATGCTGAAGAATGGCACCTGGGCTTCGCCTGCAACGGCTTTGGCCAATAAGGTTTTACCAGTACCGGGGGGGCCTACCAATAAGGCGCCTTTTGGTATTTTACCACCCAGCAGGGTATATTTTTTGGGGTTCTTTAAAAAATCCACAATTTCCATTACCTCCACTTTGGCTTCATCCAAACCCGCCACATCGGCAAAGTTTATATTAACCTTGGTGCCTTTTTCAAACAACTGGGCTTTGCTTTTGCCAATGTTAAATATACCGCCCGGGCCACCGCCACCAGCAGGGCCACCCATTTTGCGCATGAACAAAAATATCATGGCTACAAAAAGCAGTATGGTAACAAATATTTGCGAGGCAGGGCCTAACCATTCGCCTTCGGAGGTAACATTTATATCGGGCTTGTTTGCATCGGGTACATTATTATCCTTGCAAAATTTGTCAAACCTGTCCTGCCAGGTTTTAGCTTCGGTAACCGAAAACTCAAAAAGGGGCTGCGTAGCATCTGGCGTTTGCATACCTTTTTGCATTTTGCTGGTATAATACGGTTTGCGCAAACTATCGGCCTTTATATAAACCCTAACCAGGTCTTTGTTTTTAACCAGGTCAAGTTTGGCAACATCGCCTTTAAGCAGCATGTTTTGAAAAAACTCCTGCTCGCTTAATTTAGGTGCGTCTGCTGTTGTTTTGTAAAAAAACTGGTAACCTATCAGCGAAAGGGCAATAAGTGCATATACCCAGTAAATGCTGAAACGGGGGGCCTTGTTGCGTAAATTTTTGTCATCACCTCCTTTATCTGTAAGGTTGGGTCTTGTATTTTTGTCGTCCTGTGCCATACGTGCTTACTTCACAAATTGTTAAATAGTTTTCAATTAAAATGCCCTGTATCCTTTAATTAGTTTTCTGTATTAAATTCTTCCAGTTCTGCATCACTCCACATTTCTTCCAGTTTATAAAACTTACGTGTTTCAGCATGCATTACATGTACTACAATGTTTATATAATCTATTAATATCCATTGCCTTGCCTGGTGGCCTTCGTGCCGGTAGGGTGTTTCGCCACACTCGGTTTTTACGGTATCTTCTATAGCATCGCTTATGGCTTTTACCTGCGTGGTATTGTTTGCATCGCAAATAACAAAATAGTCGGCCACGGCTTCGGGAATCTTTCTAAGATCAAGAGCCACTATGTTTTCCCCTTTTTTTTCGAGGATAGCCTTAATAACAGCCTTAAAGAGTTTTGAATTTCGGTTAAGCTTTACAACGCTGGATTTTTTGCGTTCAGCCAAAACAGATAGTGGTGCCAATAATAAATAAGATTTATAGTGAAATAATTTTTAATTAAATATATATGAGGCCGGTAGCAATTAATTTAATTTTGACCAAAAATAGTAATTCTTTTGTCTTCAAACAGTATTATTCATACCGCCCCACTGCCTTTTATAGAATTAATTACAGTTGATAGTACCAACAACTATGCCATGGCAATGGTTCAAAATACTGCTGTACAGCATGGCACAGCATGGTTTGCCTATAGCCAAACTGCCGGAAAAGGCCAACGTGGCAGGCAATGGCATGCCAGGCCAGGGGAGAACATAACCTTATCTGTTGCTTTAAATACCAGTGCGTTACTGGTTTCCAACCAGTTCTATTTGATTGCGGCTGTGGCTGTTGCAGCACACGATTTTTTTAGCGCTTTTGCCGGTAGTGAAACAAGTGTTAAATGGGTAAATGATATATTTTGGAATGACAGAAAGGCAGGT
>CAZRDD010000294.1:4861-6540 GCA_964598675.1 uncultured Parafilimonas sp. | reverse complement strand
TGCTGCAAAGAGCTCGACACTGTATTAAACGCGTTAAAGCGTGATTGCCTTACTTCCTCATGCCATTTAGCCAGTCGGGTAAGTCCATATAGTTTATCAGTTGTCTTTTCATAAACATGGCCCAGGTCCATGACCAGATTGTAAGCTTTTTGCAGGTTCGGGTATCTTCCAAAAAGCAAAGTGGCCCTTTGCCGCTGCGAGGCGGTCCAGTCTGAAGCCTTTTTATAAAAAACATAACGGCTTCTGGCCAGCAACTGCTTAACGGTATCGCCGTTAGAAAGCACTTCCGGGCTAAACGTATAGCCTTCCTTTTTAGCCTTATCTATAGGCATCGTTCTCTGCATCCATTGCTTCCCAGCGGTACTACACCCTCATTTCCTGCAGTGCCTCTGTTGCCAGTTTCTGCACATGACACCGGTCTGTTACGCGCACAGCAGCAGGAAAGCTGCGCCGGGCAATCAAATCCATATTCCCTGCCATATCCAGGGTAATCTCCGTAACCGTCATCCTTTGTTTTAGCGGTATTTTATGCAATACCGCTATCACTTCTTCTGCCTTTGTACCGGCTACAATAGCCACAATGGCCCCTTTTTTGCCATGTGCAGCCTTATTGGTTACTATCGTATACAACTCATCCTGTGATAAACTGGTTTCATCAATGGAAAGGTGTTTGCCCAAATTTGCGGGGTAGAGTACCCATTTACGGGCATGGCAACGTTGATCCCACTTCTTAAATTCACTTAAAAAATCCTTGTATTGACGGTTGAGATTACGGCCATTGACACCATAAAGGCTGCCTAAGAGGTTGGCATCACTGGCTGTTGTATCGACTGATTTCTTTTAAAAAAGCGGCGAACCCGCTTGTTAAACGCGTTCCCGTTGCCACAACAGTCCAGTCACGGTAAACCGCCTTGCCTGTATTTTCATTAAACCAGCGGCGGCGTTTAATATGCATCAGTACTTTGTACTCGCGGATGGGAAAATCTTGTACCGTTATAACAGGAAAGAACTCTTTGGATAATAGTTTTTCGCCTGCAAACTCTTCTGGCCGGATATTCACTTCTTCCAGCTCCAGATGAAGTATCTCGGCTTCCTTACGTACGCTCTTCAGCTCAAAGTGCTGTAATATAAATGAGGGTAATAATAACTCTAATAACGCTAAATAGCCTGCCTGTATTTGTTCTTTCATCGCACGGCAAAACTAAAATTTAACCTCAACTCCACAAGTTTTGGTTTTGAGCCGAAACTCGGCACTTTTTCCTTTCTTTTTGTCCCATGGAGATAGCTCCTTAGTAGAAAAGTCTAAACAGATTCAATAATTATACGGCCGGAAACAATTTAATTGCGTCAACTTAACCTGCAATAATTTGGCCAGGCGCAGGCATAATAAGCATTTATTATCCGGTTAAAGCCTCGATTCAACACTCGCCCACAAGTTTTTATTTTTCTGTTTTAAATAAAAACGGGTAGTTGTGTAAGGGGTACGTTGTTTTTACGTACTTATGATTGTGCAGCGATTAAATTTTAGTATTTTAAAACTTATGCTGTTACATACCCGTTTATACAATTAACACCAACTTTTATGAAACGCACTCTATTAGTTTGTTTGGCCTCTGTTTTTTTGAGTGCCTGCGCACAGCCGCCTGCCGTTAAAATACAACCAGGCACTACCCATGTGG
>CAZRDD010000294.1:0-4851 GCA_964598675.1 uncultured Parafilimonas sp. | reverse complement strand
ACAGACGAGGCGGTAGCCACTTTTGCCGAAGGTTGTGTTTGGCACAGTGAGATTGTTTTTCAAAGCCTTAAAGGTGTAAGGGATGCGGTATCTGGTTATGCTGGCGGCACCGTTAAAAACCCCGACTATGAAACGGTTTGTACAGGTACCACCGGCCATGCGGAGAGCGTGCAGGTGTTTTACGATACCACTGTTATTTCGTTTAAAACGCTGGTAGATGCTTTTTTTGCAAGTATGGACCCCACCCAGCTTAACCGTCAGGGCAATGATGCCGGTACGCAGTACCGCTCTATTGCATTCTACAGAACTGAAGGCGAAAAGCGGATTATTGAAGCAGCTATTAAAAAACTTACCGACGAAAAAAAGTACAGCAGCAAAATAGTAACACAGGTGTTGCCATACACTGGTTTTTATGCCGCCGAAGCATATCACCAGGAGTATATTTTAAACCACCCCAATAATTCGTACGTGGCCAATGTGTCAATACCAGACTTTATAGAATTTAGAAATTCCTTCAAGGGTAATTTTAAACAGTAAAAACAGGATGTGGAGGTATTGTTGTGTGTTAGCCTGTAAACCGCCCTGCTGAAAAGCGGGGCGGCTTTGTTAAATAGTATCTGCAAGGTCAAATCTTAATTTTCTCTGTCAGGTTTCCAGTATTTTTCAAGTTTCCAGTTAAACGGGGTAAAATGAGATTTTAATTTTGCGATTAATTCCCAGTATGGTTCTTCTTCAAGTGAAGTCCATTTTACAGTCTTCAATTCTTTTAACTGGGGTATATCTTTGGCTATGTTGGTCAGCAAAACATGGTCAATAGGTGGGTGAATAAACTGGCTTCTCAAACATTCCCCCCTGTTACACAAAATGATTGATGTTTTAAGATATATGGAGATTATTTTGGCAGACCTGCCATAGCTGGCATTTTTAATGCCATTATCCTCCAAATTTTTGATTATCTTTTTTGCGCAACCCCTGTGAAATTTTTCAAATTCTTCTAAGGTATCTACGTTGTCTTCTTCTGCAAATTTTCTTAAACCTGAGCCATCAATAGCCGCTTCTATGTTTTTTGTAGTAGTAAAGTTACGTTGAACTGCTCTTGCAGCAGTCCAAACAGCATATCTGTGCTTGTGTTCGTTAAAAGAGTATTGCTCTGACTTCATAGGGTTGAGGTTTATTTAAAGTTGGTGTATAATCGTATGATTTACAATAGTTTATTACAACGCTGTATGCAACAAAAATTTATCCTTAAAGCTCGGCTCAGTAAAAAGGCTTTCAATGTTTACCATGTTTGGGCGCAGGCCGCTTTCAAAAATTTCCTGGGCAAGGTCGCCGCCTTTAAGGCATATCAGGCCATTTTTTAGTTCGTGTTCATGGCCTTTTTTCAAAAGGGGCTTACCCCATCTCCAAAGGTCTTTCAGGGGGGCTACGGCGCGGCTCACCACAAAGTCCCATTTGCGGTTTTTAATATCCTCTGCACGGGTGTGTTGTATGGTTACGTTTTTAAGGCCAATGCCTTCGGCTACTTGTTCTACTACCTTTAACTTCTTGGCAATACTATCCACCAGGTGAAACTCCACTTCGGGAAAGAATATCGCCAGTGGTATACCAGGAAAGCCTCCGCCAGTACCAATATCAATAATAGTGGTGCCGGGTTTAAACTCAATAACAGCAGCAATGGCAAGGCTGTGCAGCACATGTTTCTCGTAAAGGCTGTCAATATCCTTACGGCTTATAACGTTTATCTTGCTGTTCCAGTCGTTGTACAGGTCGCCCAACTGGCCAAACTGTTGTAACTGGTTATCAGTAAATTCAGCAAAATACTTCGTTATTAACTCCAGTTCTTCGCGGGTCTTTTCCATAATGCAGGTACAAATAACACGTAATAAAATAACATCCAAATATCCCAAACTATAAACATGGGCCAAAGGTCCTGCTCATCCAGCTTTTTCATGGCTTTTTTCCAAACAATAGCCTGCACCAGTAATTTAACCGCCAGTATGGCAACAGCCACCCACCAGGTGTATAGTATAACCGCTACGGTAAAAAGCGCATAAGTGCTTATATGGGTTAATGAGTATAGCCCCAGTAAAAATTTATGCTTAGGCCGGTAATATTTAGCCGTTGTGTAATGGCGGTATTTTTGGCGCAGCCAGTTTTTCCAGGTGGTTTCAGGCTCGCTTAACGTGTGTGCTTCTTTCTCAATAACAATAGCGGTATTGGTTGGGGTGGCCACCATGTTTATAAACAGGTCGTCATCACCGCTGGGTATATGGTTTAGCGATGAAAAACCCTTGTTGCGCAGAAACAGATCTTTTTTATAGCTCAGGTTGCGGCCTACACCCATATAGGTCATTCCGGCAAGCGCGTACGACAGGTACTGTAAAGCACTGTGAAATGTTTCAAAGCGGATAACCTTATTTAAAAAACCAGGCTTTTTATAATAGGCACCGTAACCAAGCACAATATCAATACCATTGTCAAAACCCTCCTGCATGCGCTGCATCCAAAATTCGCTGGCGGGCATACAATCGGCATCGGTAAGTAGCACAACCTCGTATTTGGCGGTTTTAATACCCATGCTGAGCGGGAATTTTTTGCCGGGTATTAATTTGGCCTCCTGCGAAAGCCGCAGGTGGTTAAGGTTTTTAAACGACTTATGAAACTCATCCAGCAGGTAGCGGGAGTCGTCGGTGGAATTATCGTTCACCACAATAATTTCGTGGGTTGTTTTATATTCCTGCACAAGTACACCCGGCAGGTTTTTAACCAGGTTGTGGGCTTCATCCCTTGCGCAAATAATAACCGAAATAGGGTACTCCTGCGAGGCTGTTTTAGTAGGTGTTTTGAACCATGCCAGCCGCCTGAAGAAATACAGGTAATAAAAAACCTGTATTAAAACAGATACGGTTAGCAATGCCGGCCAAATAATTGCTGGAATTATCATCGGGCAAAAATAGTATTTGAAATTTAAATTAGCCAAAATAGGTTGCCGGCTTACACCTGCGCCGTTACATGGTGGCTGATAATCCCCGGTTTTAAGGGCCGATCTGAAGGTGTATGGTACATAGGTTTGCCCGCATTGGCAGAAAGCACTGCTTTTATGTAAGTTGTTTAAAGCAGGCACCAAATAAGCTCAGTTTCCAGTTTTGTTTCGTCCTGTACCCAATGGCCATATATCTCAATGTAAGGCAAACGGGTTTGCAGGCCACGGCGGCTCAACTCTGTCAAAACAGCATTGCCAGTTTCGCCTATTTTGCTGTACGGCCCGGTATGTTTACAGTAAACGTATTTGGGCAGTGTTATCTCTTTTACCTCAAGCGGTGTTCCGCCAGGCGGTGCTTCAAAAGGCTCTACGCCAGCAAACATGGCGTTGTTCTCTTCGTACACCCATATATTTTTGCCCTTGTTTTTTACGGGGGTTATTTTAAGCTGCTGCCACAATTTATCCATCAGCATAAAGCCTGTTTTACCCCAGTTGCGGTTTATGGCAGTGCCAGCAAACCCGCATATAACAACATTAAATTCCTTGTCAAAAATTTCTATTTGCATTTTAAAAGGGTATTAACATCGTCAAATATAGTAAAATTTGCAGCCAGGTATAAGGTACCAGCCGGGGCAAACCTCCCATTCAAAACCATAATCTTGTATTTTTGCCGACTTATGCCGCAATTACAGTTTCAATTACAACATACCAGCCCGCACAGCAGTGCCAGGGCCGGGGTTATTAGTACCGACCATGGCGAAATACTTACCCCCATATTTATGCCCGTTGGCACAGTGGGCAGCGTAAAAGCGGTTACGCAGCAGCAGTTGGCACAGGAGGTTAACGCACAAATTATATTGGGCAATACTTATCATTTGTACCTGCGGCCCGGTACGGAGGTGCTGGAGGCGGCCGGTGGGTTGCATAAATTTAACCATTGGGATAAGCCTATACTTACCGATAGCGGCGGCTACCAGGTGTTTTCGCTGGCAGCCAACCGTAAAATAAAGCCGGAAGGGGTGATGTTTCAATCGCATATTGATGGCAGCAGGCACCTGTTTACGCCGGAAAGTGTGATGGATGTACAGCGCAGCATTGGTGCCGATATTATTATGGCCTTTGATGAGTGCCCGCCTTACCCGGCTGAATATGGCTATGTTAGAAAAAGCATGGAGCTTACCCACGGCTGGTTAACCCGCTGCTTTACCCGGTTTAACGAAACGCCTGCTAAATATGGGTATACGCAAAATCTGTTTCCCATTGTGCAGGGGGGCGTTTACCACGACCTGCGCAAGGCTTCCTGCGAATTTATTGCCTCGCAAAATGCCACCGGTAATGCCATTGGCGGCCTTAGCGTAGGCGAGCCCGAAGAGATGATGTATGAACTTACAGCCCTGTGCTGCGAAAACCTGCCCGCACAAAAGCCGCGTTACCTTATGGGGGTAGGCACACCGTGGAATATTCTGGAGGCCATAAGCCTGGGTATTGATATGTTTGATTGTGTTATGCCTACCCGTAATGGCCGCAACGGTATGCTTTTTACCACCAAAGGGGTTATTAATATTAAGAATAAAAAATGGGCTGCCGATTTTTCGCCCATTGATGATGGCCTGGCGGCCGAAACCAGCAACTACTACAGCAAGGCATACCTGCGGCACCTGTTTGTGGCCAATGAAATACTTGGGTTGCAAATAGCCAGTATTCAAAACCTGGCATTTTATTTATGGCTGGCAGAGGAGGCGCGTAACCATATTATTGCCGGAGACTTTGAGGGCTGGAAGAATGAAATGGTAACCGTGCTGAAGCAGCGTTTGTAAAGTGGCGGTGTTTACTATTAAGAAGGTTGTATTATTATCAATAGTTTTAAC
>CAZRDD010000293.1:0-6576 GCA_964598675.1 uncultured Parafilimonas sp. | reverse complement strand
ATACGGGCAAAGAAACTGAAGGCATAGTATACAAACCTGAAAACTTTGATGCCAAAAAGAAGTACCCAATGCTTGTATATTTTTATGAGCGCAACAACAGCAGCCTGTTAAACTACCTGCAACCAGCCCCTACCCCTTCAAGCCTCAACATACCGTTTTACGTAAGCAGGGGCTATGTAGTATTTGTACCAGATATTTGGTACACTACCGGCCACCCAGGTAAAAGCGCGTACAACTACATTGTTAGCGGCACCCGTGCCCTTATTAAGCAGGGCTTTATTGACAGTACCCATATTGGGCTGCAGGGCCAAAGCTGGGGCGGCTACCAAACAGCCTACCTTATTACACAAACCAACCTGTATGCAGCGGCCTGGGCAGGCGCACCTGTGGTTAATATGTTTAGCGCCTACGGTGGCATACGCTGGGCCAGCGGGCTTAACAGGCAGTTTCAATACGAAAAAACACAAAGCCGCATTGGGGCTACCATTTGGCAGCGGCCCGACCTGTACACCGAGAACTCACCCCTGTTTCACCTGCCCAACGTAAAAACGCCGCTGGTAATTATGGCCAACGATGCTGACGGGGCCGTACCCTGGTACCAGGGCATTGAGTTTTTTACCGCCATGCGCAGGCTTAACAAACCGGTTTGGTTGCTTAACTATAATGGTGAAGCACACAACCTGGTAGAAAGAAGAAACAGAAAAGACATTCAGATAAGGGAGCAGCAGTTTTTTGACTGGCTGCTAAAAGGCGAAAAACCGCCCGAGTGGATAACAACAGGCGTACCAGCCACCCTTAAAGGCACTGATTACGGTTTGGGTTTTTAATAAATAAGAATAAAATAGATGTTTTAAAAAGCATCTATTTTATTAGTTAAATTATGCCCAAACAAATTTTTTTGTAACTCTTAAACAAGTTATAAGCTAAAAACGAGGCCAGGTAAGCACAGGAGCGCTTCTTAACTTATCCAAAATTATCTGGATATGACATTTTTATAACAAATACGCATACATTTTAAACATCCTATTTAATTATTGGTTTATATTTGCTGAAAGGTTGCCATAACAAGGTGGCCTTTTTTTGTTTTATACCCAAGCATATTATATAAGCTAATAAAAAATATGATAAACGGGAATAAAATTAATTTAAATGTAATACTGACAATTATTAAAAAGTGTTAGTTTTACACTTAATTAAAATATTGAAAAATAAACTAGTTTGATATATGTCCATAAGCGGACAGTTTGGTTGCGGGGGTAATTTCTATTACCCCTAATTTTTTGCCCATACCCCTGGTACCTGTGCCTAAAACAAAGAGGCAACCATTTTACTGGCTGCCCCTCGTTTTAACCAACCTTACTGCTTGAGAAAAAAACTATCATCAATATATTAACTGCTTTTTTGTGTAGTACAAATAATAACATTTAAAACCTTTGCCACTACAGCCACAAGGCATAGGCGAAAGCCCATTACCTACTACGCTTACCTAAGTTTATAAGCTTTTGCCGCTTCGTTATTAATACCCAGTAATAAAGTATTGTTTACCTCTACAACACTACGCACATCGCCCCGCAACTTAAAGCCCGATAACTGCTGCTCAACATAGCTAAAATTGCCTTTTCCATCGTTGTGCAACAGCACCCCGTAATTAGCATCGTATTTACCAAAACGCAGCCTTGCATGGTTCATGTTTCCGCACAACAGTATATCATCAAAACCGTCTTTATCATAATCAAGCCGGGTGGCGGTAAACACAGGCGAAAACTGCGCAGGCAATGGCAAATCAGCCTCATGTAACTTACCATTTGCCCCCCCTTGAAAATAAGCAGTTTTTAAATAGTTGGCCTGCAAATGGTTAGCCATCTTCAATTGGTCAGGCGTAAGCACATCCCTTATTTTTGCATCAGCATAGCTCTTATAATCAGGGTAAGTTTTCCTGAGCGCATTTATCTGCGTAAGCATTTCATCCCTCGATACATAAGGGTAACTTGAATCCTGTATGTAAAAGCACAGTATTGGGTCAACGTAGCCATTGTTATCAAAATCGGCATAATATAATTCGGCGGGGCGTTTATCGGTAGCCTGGCACTGGCTGTTTAAGCCCAGGTTGCCAATTATCAAGTCATTTTTGCCATCTTTATTAAAATCACCCACCAGCAATTTGTTCCACCAGCCACTGTACTCTTTATCAAAGTAGTCCTTCGTTTTGTTTTCAAGCTTGCCGTTTAAGTTTGAAAAAACGGTTACCGGCATCCACTCGCCTACCACAACCAGTTCGTTACGGTTATCGCCGTTCAAATCAACCCAGGCAGCATCAGTTACCATACCCGGTTTTAGCAAGGCTGGTGCAAGAGTTGCTGTATTATCAGAAAAATGCCCTTTGCCATCGTTTATTAATATGTAGCTCCGTGGCGTTTCGGGGTAGCGGCCCGGTATAACCCTGCCACCTACAAAAAGGTCGGGGTGCCCATCGCCGTTAATATCGCTAACCCTTGCGCAACTTTTGCTTACAAGCATGGCGGGCAATGCACCGGCAGCCTTGCTGAGATTGCCCTTACCATCGTTAAGGTATAACCTGTCCTGCAAAAGCGGGTCTTCCGCAGCAAAGTTGCCATAACCGCCACTAACCACATATAAATCGGTAAAACCATCGCCGTTGGCATCAAAAAATACCGCATCCGCATCTTCGCTTTGCTTATCCCCCTCAAAGGCGGGTTCAGCTTTTTTTACAAATGCACCGTTCTTTTCCTGCAGGTACAACACGGCGGCCTGGCCGTTGCCTCCGCCAGCATAAATATCTGGCAGCCCATCACCATTAACATCAGCTTTAGCCATGCAGGGCCCCAGGTACGATAATGGGCTTACCATTAACGCCTGCCGCTTAAAGTCGTTTAAATCGCTGCCCTTATTATGGTAATCAACCGGGGCAGCTACTTCGTTAAACAATGGCTGGGGTGCTTCGGCAGGTTTGAACAAGTCTTTTGCATCAGCCTCCTTAAGGGTTAATACCTGGTTGGCTTTTATATTGGCCAGCACCTGCTTTTTACCAGTTTGCCATGTAATGCTAAGAGAGTCAATAGCATCATCGGCACCCAGCCCAAAATGCAACACATCTGATACCGATGACTGGTAGCCGCGTGATGGCTGCTGCTCCAGGTACTGCTTTTTATTTTTTACATAAATGGTTATGGCTGCCCCTATGCCCAATGTGTTTTGTTTTTCGCCCTGCAGTTTTACCTCCAGGTAATGGTTGCCAGGTTTGCCGCTTTGTTCGTTTTGATAAATAAATGCTGGCAGGTTGATGTTATTAACTACCAGGTCAAGGTCACCATCATTGTCCAGGTCGGCATATACAGCACCGTTGCTGTTGGAGGGTATGTTTATACCCCAGCTGTTGCCTACGTTAGAAAAGGTAAGGTTACCATTGTTTTTAAACAGGTAGTTAACCACGTTTGAGGCGGGCATGTGCTGCACAATATCCAATACATCCTCGCGCTGCAACCTGCCCTTGCTTTGGGTAAACTCATTCATGTATTTAATAAAATCCATGTTGGTATAATCCCGCAGGTAACCATTTGTTACAAAAAGGTCCTTCCAGCCATCATTATCAAAATCGGCAAATAGAGGTGCCCAGCTCCAGTCGGTGTTTGAAATACCGGCCAACTGGCCTACCTCGCTAAAGGTATTGTTGCCATTGTTTATATGCAGCATGTTACGCATATACTGGTAATAAAAGCCAGAACGCAGCAGCACATTAAACTTATCGTAATTATCGGGGGCAAACAGCAGCTTTTGCCTGTAGTTATCCTCCGGCAGCATATCCAGCGTAAAAATATCGGGGCGGGCATCGTTGTTTACATCTGCTACAGCGTTACCCATGGAAAACTGTGATATATGCCCCAGTGATGTTTGAAGCTGGTTGGTAAATGTGCCGTTTTTGTTGTTGATATACAGGTAATCGGGTACCCCGTAGTCGTTGGAGATGTATATGTCTGGCCAGCCATCCCCATTAATATCGCTTATGCCTGCGCCTAACCCATAGGTTAGCGCTGAACTGTTTATATTGGTTGTTTCAGTAATATCGCTGAAATGATTATTGTCGTTTTTAAATAACCTAACCCCTATGGTTGGTACCGCTGTTTTAATTTGTATAGCTGTACCTGTTTCATCAAGCACGGGCAGGTTGTGCGGGTTGTGGTGCAGCAAAAGCATATCAAGGTCACCATCCCTGTCAAAATCAAAGAAAAAAGCCTGGGTACTATAGCCTGAATCGGCCAGCCCATACTTTTCCGCTTGTTCGGTAAAATGCGGCACCCCGTTATTATCGTTTCCGTCATTAATAAACAACTGGTTTACCCTTTTGCGGCTGGGTAAAATACCGGAATAACAAACATACATATCCAGCTTTCCATCGCCGTTCACGTCGGCCATACACACCCCTGTTTTCCAGGGGCCAGGCCTACCCTCAACACCGGCCAGCGTGGTAATATCTTCAAACTGCATTTTACCTTTATTAAGGTACAGTTTATTGGGCGACATGTTGCCTGAAAAATAAATGTCCGGCAGCCCATCGTTATTTACATCGCCAGCAGCTACGCCACCACCGTTGTAAAAATATTCGTACAATAAAACATTGGTATTAAGCCCTTCGGTAAGGCTGTTGTTAAAGTCAACATTTGTTTGCTCGGCAGGTAACAGTGTAAACAGTGCATCGGCATTGTTTGCCGTACCCGCATCATCTTTAGGTTTGCAGCCGCCAAGCATTACTGCAATTGCAAAAAACAAGTAATAAAAGTTGCTCTTCTTTATCTGTTGCAAGGTATAACCATTTAATATGAGCAGCTAAAGTAGAAAATCTATGCCGGTTTATATGACCGGCATAGACTTATTAAAAAAACCTTTTAGAAAGATTAGTAACCTGGGTTTTGAACAAGCTTTGTGTTTTTATTCATTTCATCCAATGTTATTGGAGGGAAATAAAGCTTATCATCCCATGAGCGGTTTTCTACACCAGACTCAATGTTTTGAACCCTGTAAGTGTAGGTGTAATTATCTGTATTATACCTGTAAGTGCTTACGGTTTTACCTGGTTTTAATTTACCATTTATAATCATCACCCTTACTTTTTGGCCTAATACATCTGGCGCTATCATCCAGCGGCGTGCATCATAAAAACGTTGTTCTTCACAAAGCATTTCTATATTACGCTCGTTACGGTACCTGGCAACAAGTGCAGCACCGCTTTCTGTAATAGCAGGCATACCAGCGCGGAAACGTATTTTGTTAATCCATGTTTTGGCTTCATCTTCCTGGCCAAGCTCCAAACAAGCCTCTGCGTAGTTAAACACTACTTCAGTGTACCTAATCTGGTTGCTTTGTATCTGCTGTTTCTGGTTCATATCAACAATGGCAGGGTCTGGGTCCATAAATTTCTTAATGGCATAACCAGTTCTTGTACCATTCCAGTTTTCCAAAGCACTGTTCCTTGTATCTATACCAAAGTAAGGTGTTGCACTACCGGCAGTACCTACTTCGTAAGTACCAAACTGTGTTTCGTTATATGGGTCAATAGCTGCACCATCAGTAGTACGGGGCTTCCATGGAGAACCATCATACATAATAGATGCATAGAAACGTGGGTCGCGGTTTTGGTATGGGGCATTAGCCTCATCGGTATTGTTCCAGTCAAACTTAGAGCCATCCATCATTTCATAATTGTCCACCAGGTTTTGGGTAGGTTCAGTAGAAGTCCACCCGTGGTAACCGTTGGGGCAATTGTTTCTTGGGTACCAGGCACCCCAGTCATCAGACGATGCATTAATGTAGTATTTGGCAAAAATAGCTTCCTTCTCACCACCATTTCTTGACAGATAGGCATTGGTGTAGTAAGTAATTGCATCGGCTTTTGAGGCTGGTGCACTTAAATTAAGCATATAGCCGTAAGTGCCAAGGTCAATCACAGCTTTAGCTGCATCTTTTGCTTTTTGCCAACGCGCTGCGCGGTCGCCGCTAAGGTAGCCTAACAACTCAGGGTGTGCGAATGAGCTTATAAGTGCTGATTTTGCTTTAGCCGTAGGTATATCATGCAGGTCGCTTGCTGCATAAAGCAATACGCGGGCTTTTAAAGCCATAGACGCATCTGCAGTAGCACGGCCTGATGAAAGAGATTTACCGCTTAACAACAAGGTAGCAGAATCAAGGTCGCCAATGATTGAGTTAACGCATTCTTCATACGTGTTTCTTGCAATTGAAAAGTCTTTAGTGCTTAATTGATAAGAAGACTTTACAATAGGTACGCCACCATAGTAACGCAACAACTGGTTGTAGCAATAAGCGCGTAAAAAATAGGTTTCGCCTTTAAGTCTGTCAACCATTGATGCATCAAATTTTGCTGTAGCAAGGTTTTCCAGGGCAATATTGGCGGCCCTAATTCTTATATACATTTCGCCCCACTCGTAGGTATTATTAACCCAGCCAGTATTTGACGGGCTGATGTTGCCTTCCATAATATCCATCCTTCCAAAGTTGTACAGGCAGTTATCCGATATACAGTCCATGCTCTCCTGGTTTAACAGG
>CAZRDD010000292.1:0-6591 GCA_964598675.1 uncultured Parafilimonas sp. | reverse complement strand
GCTGCATAAAGGTTTGCGCCTGCTGTTTTAAAATCATAATTCTCACACAACACCAGTTGTTGTTCGTCTGGCAACAGCGGGGTATAGTTGTTATAGGTAATAACCCCAATGTTGTGGTGGCGGTGCTTAATAATATCCTGCTCCAGGTTATCGCTCACCACAAGCGGTGTAACAGGGCTGTAGTGTTTTAAGTGCATGCCCGGCGCAATGGCTTTTTCAGTTATGGCCACGGTTATTTTGCCGGTTACTTTTTCAATGTCCTCAATGCTTATGGCCCCCATGCGGTACAAGGCAGGTATACCATCAATAAAGCCAACAATGGTTGATTCAATACCCATGGTACAAGGCCCGCCATCCAGCACATACGGTATTTTGCCGTTAAGCATTTTTTTAACATGGCCCGCGTTTGTAGGGCTTATGTAGGTGTAAGGGTTTGCACTGGGTGCCACCAGCGGAAAGCCCGTTTTTTGCAGCAATGCCAGTGTTAGCGGGTGGTTGGGCATGCGCACCGCTACATTGGGCAGGCCTGCTGTTACAGTGTTTGATACCTGGTTGCTTTTAGGCAGCAGCAAGGTTAAAGGGCCTGGCCAAAAAGCTTCCATCAGCATGGCTGCTTTGGGGGGTATACCTGTAACAATTTCCCTTAAATTTTCTGCGCTGTGCACGTGTACTATCAGCGGGTTGGTGGCTGGCCGTTGTTTAACAGTAAATATTTGGCTAACGGCTTGCTCGCAAAACATGTTAGCAGCCAGCCCATAAACAGTTTCTGTTGGTATAGCAACCAGTTTGCCTGCGCCAAGCAATAGTGCAGCAAGGTTTACATCGTTACCAATAAGTGTATTTTGCGCTGTGGTCATGTTTGTATATATGGGTTACACCAACAGCAAAACACCGGCGGGGTGTTAAGCTTTGGTGGTTAAATTACTTTACAGCAGCTGGTGTGTTTTAGCAATGGCCGCGCTGTAAAGGTTTTTGGCGGCTTATTGCCCGCTACTGGTTAGCAACGGCGTTTGGCCCCCGGCTGCGTAAAAACAGGCAGCCGGGGTATGCCCGGGTTTTTTATAGGTTATTGCAAAAGTCCCCATTGTAAATTGCGCTTTAGTGTATATTGTTTTTGCTCTTCGGGGTCGTGGCATATCATGTAAATCCACCCGTTGCCAAAAAGCTTTTGTAAAATTTCGTGCTGCTCAATTATCTGGCTAATCCGTTCTTTAGGCGCGTACACCACCACGGTTAGCCTCAGCGGTTTGTGGTATGCCTCTTCATCTGAGGCAAAAACCGATTGCAGGGGCAGGCCATGCATTAAATCGCTGGCATTGCCCTGCATTATGCCTATTTTACCGGTAATGTTTTTGGTAATTTTACTACCCCCGCCAAAAGCCACATTGTCGTAGGTGGAGAAGAAATACTGTGCGTTAATCCATTGTGCCACCACCATTGGCGCGGTTAGTATGGTCTTAAGCAGCGAGCCGTCGCTGTCCTGCTCCCACTCGTACGAGTGCAGGAACGACCGCCCCTGCAGGTTGGTGTTTTTGGTAAGCCAGCGGGGGGCCGCAATAAAGGCTGCGTTTTTAGCCAGCCCCCATTCGGGGCGCACCTGGGCCCAGTCAATTGAGCGTGAGCCTATTACCTGCTGCGCTTTGGCGGCGGTTGTATTCACCCCCAGTTCGGCACCGCGCCAAACACAGTTTGCATCCCTGGCCACCAAAAGGTCTTTTTTAAGGGCAGCAAGCTGGCTGGCAAAGCTGCCGGTTGTTTGCTCACTGTAAATCTCCACTTCATCTGTGGTGGTGTTGTGTTCGGCCGCCAAAAAAGTGGTATCGGCGGTAATAGCAATCCCCTGTTTTCTAAGTTCGTTCCGCACCTTTTCATCGTTCAGTATGGCGGCCAGTATCCTGGCATTGGGTGCGCCGTGCCTGCCCCCGCAGGCACCACAATCCAACGCTGTTGCGTAGGCGTTGTTTTCGGTAGTGCTGCCGTGGCCGCAAAAAACAACCAGCGGCGCAAAGTTGCTGGTAAGCCCCATTAATTTTAAAGCACCCGCACCAAAGGCCACCTGCTGCGTAAAAGGTATGGCCGTAATGTTGGGGGTAACCGTATAGTTTGGTGCCACCCATTTTTGTGCGGTTGACTGCAGGTAAGAGGCCCCCGATGGCGTAACGCTTTTAAGCCCCATCCACAAACCGCTTGCCAGCCCCATGGTTTCCACAAGGCTGGAGGGGGTGGTAAAAGTATATTTAAGCGATTGATACAGTTTTTTAAGCCCTTTAAGCCTGCTGTAACCTTGGTTGCACGATTGATGATTGCAGTTAGGCTGCTGCTGTACAGTGTATGCTGGCTTCAGCAGTACCGGGCACGATGCGTAGGCCTCGCCGGTTACGGGGTTACCAATGGTAACTGGTATGCCAAAAAAGCCTGCAAAGCCATAGGTTTCGTAGTTGCCTGCGGCTTCTACTGCCCTCCTGAAAGGCTCGGACCGCACATCAATACAAAACACCAGCTGTGCCGCGGCCCTTGTTTTTTGCGGGGGCGGCTGTACGCCTTTAAGCTGTTTAACAAGGTGCTGCTGATACTGTGCTTCGTTGCCTGCAATGCTGTTGCAGGTGCTGGTAACATCGGCCGCCTGCAGGGCTTTTTTATGCCAGTTAACAAGCTCCTTAGCCTGCGGCCATACAAGGCAGGTTAACACCAGCCTGAAGGCAGTGTATTCGGCATGTGTAACCGGGTGCGGGTGTTGTGCATCATGCGCATCAGCCCAGTTGGTGCGGTACTGTATGTGGGCTGCCCAGCCAGGCAACGTTGTAAGCATAAGTGTTAAAAACAGCTCGTGGTCGGCCGCTTTAACGCCAAGGTAGTGCAGCGCTTCGGTAATAATATCTTCGGGCGCATGCGGCAACTGTGCCAGCCATTGTATTTTTTGAGCGTTGTTTTGGTGAAGCTGCTTATCAAAACCCGCCAGTGTTAAGGTGCTTTTTAAAAAACCTTTATTGCGCAAAGGCATTTGTATGGTTGATTGGCCCTGGTCAAAATAAACCTGCAGCCATTTTATGCTTTCGCGGTTAACATGCTGCATGCCAGCGGGTATGTGTTGCTGCTGAAAGTAGGCGTTGGCCTGCGCAAGCCCTTCTTCAAAAGGCATCTCCTCAAAACCCGCCAGCGGGTTAACGGCTATTAGGTTTTTAAGCGGCCAGAAAGGGGCTATTTTTTGCCAGCTTTTTGCCACTGTTTTACCAATGGCTGCGCTGTTATTTATGTGTAAAACTTCTGTATCGTTATCAAGTAATGCTTCGTCGGTTGTTGCTTTCATGCTTGTTTTTTTAGAATTGGTATTTGTTGCGGTGGGCGGTAACGGTACTTGGGTGTGGCTGGCTTGCATTAAGCATTTGCACATATTTTTTAAGTAACCAGCCGGGGTATGCGTTTTGCAGGGCTGCGGGGCTTACAAAAAGCCTGGCCAGCCAGGTACCCATTAGCAAAGCAGCAGCAAAAAAGTGCAGTGCATTTAAGGGTTGCGGCGCCATAAGGTGTAAAGGCGCAAGGGCACGCTCAACCAGGGCTACGCTGCCACCGTATAATAAGCCCATGCCCGCAGTTGCTGCTGCGGCAAGCAGCAGCTTTGCTTTTGCCTTGCCGCGTATAATGGGCAGTGCAAACTGTGCCCCGGCAAGCATGGCCAAAAATGTAAGAAAAGCGGTGGTATTGGTGGCCAGTATTTGCTTGCCGCTGCTTATGCAAAACATATATGCTGCTGCAACCCCGCAAACCAGCGACAGCAAAAATTGTGTGAACGAAGGGGGGTAATCCAGGTCGAGCCTTTTTTCCTTGGCTGCCGAGCCCGACCCTAAAAACAGGTAGGCTTTAAACAGCCCGTGCCAGCACAGGTGCGCCACCGCTGCGGGAAACAAGCCCAGGCCGCATTGGGCAATCATAAACCCCATTTGCCCCATGGTTGAGCAGGCAAGCATGCGCTTAATATCGCTTTGCATAAGCTTCCAAAGCGTGCCCAGCACAGCCGTTACTATACCCGTTATAAAAATGATGTTTAATACAGCGCTATTGCCTGACAGCATGGGTGCAAAGCGGGCCAGCAAAAAGCCGCCCCCGTTTACCAGCCCTGCATGCATAATGGCCGATACTGGTGTGGGCGAGTTTAGCGAGCTGGTTAACCAGCGGTGAAAAGGCCACAGGGCAGACTGTGTGCTGGCGGCAAGCAGCAGCAGTACACCGGCTGCAAATACCCATTTAAATGCTATAGGTGTTGTTACAAGGGCCTGTATGGAAGTTTGGCCGGTAACGCCGTATAGCAAAAGCAGCGCAGCCCCCAGAAAAACAGCCCCCAGTAAAAAGTTTTTTAATGCCATAAGGGATGATTGTTTTGCTGCCTGCCACCCCTTTTTGTGCAACATAAGCCTTGCCAGTAAAATGTTGCTAACTGCCCAGGACAGCAGCAACAGCAGTATATGGTCTGCACAGGCCATTACCGAAACGCTTAGCACAAGCGCCAGCAAATTGCCAAAAAAAGCTTTTTGCCGCCTGTCGCCCTTAAGGTAGCGTACGGAGTACGTTGCCACAATAATTGCTACAAAAAATACAAGCGCTAAAACAACCATGCTTAGCCTGTCTGCGTTAAACAATTGTAATAAAGCTGCTAATGTGTGCGTCATTTTTTAAGTTTGATTTTCAATGGGTGCAAAACTATTTTATGTTTTTGTATAAGAAAAACGACTAATTTTAATACCTAAAATAAGAATTTCTAATAATGTCGTTTGATGCACTAACCCTGGAGTGTTTTATAGCCGTTGCAGAAACAGCCAGTTTTACCCGTGCGGCCGATAAGGTAGCCCGCACACAATCCGCTGTAAGCCAGCAAATTAACAAGCTTGAGAGCCTGGTAGGCAAGCCCCTGGTTACAAGGGCCAGGCATATATCGCTAACATCGGAAGGGGAGATATTTTTAACCTACGCTAAAAAAATTGTGCAGTTAAACCGCGATGCTATGGACAGGTTTAAGCACCCCGAACTGCAGGGCGAGGTACGATTTGGCCTGCCGGAAGACTTTGCCAGTGTTTTTTTATCGGATGTGCTTACGGAATACGCATCGCTGCACCCGCGCATTATGCTTAACGTGGAGTGCGACCTTACGCTTAACCTCTTCTCCCGGTTTAAGAAAAAGGAGTTTGACCTTGTACTGGTTAAAATGAACAGGCCCGAAGATTTTCCCAATGGTATGGATGTATGGTCGGAAGCGTTGGAGTGGGTGGGCAATAAAAATTTAACCAGTTTTGATGAGGATAAGGCGGTGCCGCTTGTACTCTCTCCCCAGCCGTGTGTGTACAGGGCCAGGGCAATACATGCTTTGGAAAAGATTAAACGCAACTGGCGCATTGTATTTTCTAGCCACAGTTATGCGGGTACTGTTGCCGCAATAAAAGCAGGCATGGGCATTACCGTTTTACCACGTAATATGGTACCGGCCGACCTGCAAATCATCCGTAAAAACAAGGATTTGCCCAAACTTGACGATACCCATATATCGCTGCTGAAACACCATGACCAAAACCTTGCAGTAAACTCCTTTGAAAAATTTGTGGTGGAGCGGTTAAAGCCCTGATAAACCCAGGCAGGCGGTTAATGTAATAAATTCAGCGATGGCGCAGGTTGGTAAATGCATTTTAGTAATTGTTGTGATAGACTGAAAGGGCGCTGTTTTTTTGGTGGTGAGTTTGTGTTGAAATAGGTGATTGCTTTAGAAAAAAGTAAAGCAGATAGCTGGCGCATAAAGATACATCAAACCAAAAAAGCAGTTATACATTCCACTGGATAGCTGTTTTTTTGATCAGGGATCTTCTGCGTGTAGTTACAAAGGGGCTAAGCTAAAAATTTCATGGCCATCAAGGTGCCGCATCCAAAGATTATTGTAACCTGTATTATTGGTTTCTGCCAATTTCTGCAGAGGGCTTGTAACAATTAATAATTATTACTAATTTGGCTGTCAGTATCAACCTTGCCTTAAAATACCTGTGAGCGAGTTGGCGGAGCTTTTAAATAATAATAGAGAGCGAAGGCTATGAATATAACATATGGTTTGGTAGATAGGCTTGCAAAATCAGCGACACAGATAGCTGAAAAGATAAATTGCTAACAATCAGATTATAGAAATGTAATCTTCGTTTTTTCAATAGCATGCAATAGTGTAAATCTAAGCATTGGGCAGTGATTTTTTTAGACTCCAATTATAATATAGTCATGACTAGGAGAATACTTTTATTTTTATTTATTTCATTTCTATCTACAGAAAAATCATTTGCAACACCCCCTTCTTATTATTCGTATTTCTATTCGGGTATTGTTCTTTTGAGAGGGCAAACAGATACTATCCGAGGTTTAATCTTGCTCGAACCGTTGTCATATATCGATACCGTTTCTTATGAAAGAATCTATGAAAAGGAGAAAGGGTATGCAGTAGTTTTTCCAGTTGATGGCAATGGGTATTCTCCTAAGAGGCCAATATTTATTAAACTTAAGCAAATACTTTTTGCAAGATTATTTTACAAAGTACTTTATCCTAATCCTGATGACACCACGAATAAC
>CAZRDD010000291.1:0-6643 GCA_964598675.1 uncultured Parafilimonas sp. | reverse complement strand
GTATTGGGCTGCTGTCCTGCTGCTTATCGGTTGGGGTGCCACAACTGTTTATAATGATAGAAACAGCAACAATAACAGGTAATATCTTCTTCATTTGATATTTGTTAGTATAGGTATATATTGCGAATATACCGAGTACAGTTATAAAAATATGTTATTATACAAGGCTGGCTTACGTCAGGTGCAACCATAAAATGCTTACTTGCTGCTGTATACTTGCCAGCGTCTTCAGGCAAAACCGGTTTATTGTGCCAGCACCATTGCAGCAGCCACTTCAGCCATAACCGGCGCAAGCGCCACGCCCATACCGTTACATGAACTTATAGCGTATGTATTAGCAGCTACTTTTGTAACACCGGGCAGTTTGTTGGGGGTAAAGCCCATTATACCACTCCAGCGCTTCTCTATTGTAAAAGGCTGGCCGTGCAAAATATGCTCTTTCAAAAAGCGCTCCAGCTCCTGCTGAATAAGCGCCGTTGTTTCCAATGCAGTAGTGGCTTCTTCTTCCACCGCCATATTTCTTGCACCACCCAGTAATACCCTGTTGCCAACATTTCTAAAATAATAATACCCTTCATCATAATGAAAGGTGCCTGTAAAAGCCAGGTTTTCAATGGGCGCTGTAAGCACTATCTGCCCCCTTGCTGGTGTAACCGTTAAGCTGTTTACAAGGCTGCTTGTGTAGGCATTGGTGCAAAACAACAACTGCTTCGCTGTAAAAACATACCCTTCACTGGTTGTAACTGTAACACCAGCACTGGTGGACTGCCACCCTGCCACCACAGCAGAGGTAATTATTTCCACACCAAGCGCCAGCACCTTTTTAGTAAGGGCCTGTACCAGTTTGCCGCTATGCACACCAGCCTCCATCTGGTTTTCTACAAGGCTGGCAAAGCCTGTAAACTTAAACGCATCAAGTTTTGCATCGTGGCGCACAAAAGTATTTTCAATACCCGTTATTTGTTTAAACCGTTTGTTAAGCCAGGCTAAGTTTTCATTTAACGCCGCAAGGCCGCTGTAGCTGGCTGGCAGCAACTCGTACCCGCCGCATTTATCCAACCCAATAGCATCCTCTCCAAAAAAGCTCTTTGTTTTTTCAAGTCCACGATACCGCATTTCTGCAATCTCCAGCATCTTATCTTCACCAAGCAACTGGCAGTCGTTCAGTAATTCGGTAGGGCTGCCAAAGCAGGCAAACCCGGCATTACGTGTAGATGCGCCCTGCGGTACAGGGCCTTTTTCCAGTATTAATATGCGCAGCGCATTATTTTTCTTTTTTAATTCAACCGCACTCCAAAGCCCGGCGAGGCCAGCCCCGATGATAATTACATCCTTACCACTGTAAAAACTTTCCTCCTCCCAAAATGAAATTTGCATACAACGGGTTTTATTAAAATGTTTACTAAATTTGTGCTAATATCAGTTTTTATATTTAATCGCCGTACCGCAATGTTAATAACTTTCAAAACGGATACACTATTTTCTACACATGTGTATAATTGTTTTTAAGGCTACAACTGGTTGGTTTAATTATCTATAATAACTTTACGCGGCTTACAATAACATTAAACCTGTTACCAATGAAACTTAAGAAACTATTGCTTCCTGTGGTATTATTGCTGGCATCCTTCGCCAGTTACGCACAGGAAGACTCATCCTTTGCCAACGTTTATTTTGTAAAAAGTAAATTCTATCTTACCCCCGAAGCAAAGGACACACTAAAAGCTTTTATAGACAAGCACAGGAACGACAAGCACCTTTGGGTGGTTGGCCGGTGCGACAAATGGGGCGGCCATGCGTATAACGACTGGCTTTCGGTGCAACGTGCCAATACCGTTACGGCATTTTTAGTGGCCAACGGCTTTCCTAAAGAAAGTATCGACACCATTAAAGGCTACGGTAAACGCAGGCAGCTTGCTGTAGCAGGTTCGCCAAAAGTGGTTGACGATAAAAACAGGGTAGCCACTATTACAGGCTCGTATGCAGTGGTGCAAAGTCTGATTGAAACAAAAGCCGAAACACCTGCTCAGTTTGCAATGGTTAAAAAGCCCATACACATTGATACAACATACTTATCCGATACAGTTCTTTTATACCCGCCTTATGCGCCTGAACTGCTTGTAACCAACAAGTACCCGCGTAAAGGGGATGTGCTTAAAACAGAGTTTGGCTCTTACGTAAAAAATGACTCACCGTTTGTTTTCAAAAAGCTTTATGTAGCTTCTGAAAGCATGGAAGAGCCCAAACCTGCACCAGTAGTAGTAACACCAGCGCCAGCGCCTGCACCTGCACCAGTGGCTGTAGCACCAGCAAAACCAGCAGGCCCGGATGAAATTGCGGAAAACACGGACGAAAACGACCTCGGCCGCCAGGTTAAAGAACACTTGGCCAACAGCAAAATTGGCGAGAGCCTTGTAATAAGGGGTATCAACTTCGACTTTGGATACCACAAAATTCTTAAGAAAGATAAACCACAGTTAGAAGCGGTACTTTACGCTTTAAACCAGATACCAACCCTTAAACTGGAAATTCAGGGCCACGTTTGTTGCTGGCCAATGGGTCAGGAAGGTTTTGACAGGGAAACCAAAGAGTACAACCTGTCTTACAACAGGGCAAAAGCAGTATACGACTATCTTGTTGCTGCTGGTATTGCTGCAAACCGCCTTACCTTTAATGGCTATGGCATGAAGCACCCGCTGGTTTATCCTGAAAAAACTAAGGATGATGAATACAAAAACCGCAGGGTTGAATTTAAAATAACAGGCAGATAATTTATTGTAAAATATAAGCTTACGTAAAAAACCGTTCCGCATTGCGGGGCGGTTTTTTGTTTATTGTAAAAGCCTTAACACCTAATTGTGTTTACATTTTGAAACTACTTCATAAGTTAGCGGCATGAAAAAGATTATCCTCTCCTTACTGATTATATCATCATTCAGCAACTTACAGGCCCAGGGGTTAAAAGGCTTATTAAAGAAGGCCACTACCCTGGTGAATGGTGGCGACTCGTTAAGCACAAACGATGTAGCAAGCGGGCTTAAAGAGGCCCTTAACAAAGGGGTACAGGAAGGCACCCAAAAGCTATCTAATGTTGACGGCTTTTTTAAAGATGCTGCTATAAAAATATTAATGCCGCCCGAAGCCCAGAAGGCCGAAAAAACCTTGCGCAGCATTGGCCTTGGCAGCCAGGTGGATGATGCCATCCTGTCTATGAACCGCGCGGCGGAAGATGCTGCCAAAAGCGCATCGCCCATATTTATTGATGCCATCAAGCAAATGAGTATTGAAGATGCCTGGGGCATATTAAAGGGCGGCGACTCCTCTGCCACCAAATACCTGCGCACCAAAACCAGCACCCCCTTAACTACAGCGTTTAAGCCGGTTATTGACAAATCGCTCACCAAAGTGGATGCCACCAAATACTGGAACACCGCTATTACCGCTTACAATAAGGTGGCCCTGTTTAATAAAATTAACCCCGACCTGAGCGCTTACGTAACAGAAAAAGCACTACAGGGCATATTTTACCAGATAGCACAGGAGGAAGTAAAAATTAGAAAAGACCCTGCGGCAAGAACTACCGAGATACTTAAAAAAGTGTTTGGCAAATAATTGTAAAAAACAAATGCCTACCTTGCGTGCCGCGTTACACTAACCGCGCGTACGACATGAGATATATTTTAACAGGTATTTTTTGCTTTTTTATTATTACGGGCTGCGATACCGCAAAAAACATTTTAGGTTCGCTTGAACTACCGGGCAACACGTTATCAACGGCTGATATTGCCGCAGGCTTAAAGGAGGCACTTACCGTTGGCACCCAAAATGGCACCAATCGCCTTTCTGCCGTGGATGGCTTTTTTAAAGATGCGGCCATTAAAGTATTAATGCCGCCCGAGGCCCAGAAGATTGAAAGCACGCTGCGTGGCATTGGCCTGGGCAGTGCGGTTGATAAAGCTATATTAAGTATGAACCGCGCGGCTGAAGATGCAGTAAAATCGGCCACGCCCATTTTTGTGGATGCCATAAAGCAAATGACCATTACGGACGCGCTGGGCATTTTAAAAGGCGGTGACTTTGCAGCCACCAACTACTTTAAAGATAAAACCACGCAGGCGTTAACCGATGCGTTTAAACCAGTAATAGCCAACTCCCTCAACAAAGTAAATGCTACAAAATACTGGGGCGATGTGTTTAATCTGTACAACAAATTTTCGTCAACACCCGTTAATACCGACCTATCGGCGTATGTAACCGGCAAAGCTATAGACGGCATTTTTCACGAAGTGGCCATAGAGGAACAAAAAATACGCAAGGACCCTGCCGCACAGGTTACCGACCTGCTTAAAAAAGTTTTTGGCAGCAGTACCGCCCAGGGTAAATAGTATTATCACCATAACCCAATCATAGGGGTACAGAAACCAATTATTAAAAATCCCCTGCAATACCGGTTTTACCGAGTTTTGCAGGGGATTTTTAATTTTATACAGGGCTGCAACGTTTACATGCAGTTGTTTAGGCAACACCAAAACCTTCAACACCCAACCCCATAAAAAAACCTGTAACCAGTTTTAAACCAATTACAGGCTGTTAATATTTTTATTTAAATACCGGTTATAAAAGCCTCTATTTCAATAACTCAGCAAGCTTTTGCGCCAGGTCTTCACCACGCAGGTTTTTGGCTACAATCATACCATTAGGGTCAACCAAAAAGTTGGCTGGTATTGATTCTACATGGTACGTACGCGCCACGGCATTGCTCCAGTATTGCAGGTCGCTTACATGGTTCCAGTTAAGCTTATCCATATTGATGGCAGATACCCAGTTTTCCTTTTTTTGGTCAAGCGATACGCTTAATATGGTAAAATTCTTATCCTTATAAGTATTGTAAGCAGCCACTACATTGGGGTTCTCGGCGCGGCAGGGGCGGCACCAGCTTGCCCAAAAATCAACCAGTACATACTTGCCCTTAAACTGGCTTAGCGATACTGGGTTGCCCAACGTATCGGCCTGTGTAAAATCGGGCGCAGCAGTACCTACGGCACCAATTTTATCGGTTACCAGCACCTGCTGTATTATTTTGGCAAACTGGCTTTTAACGGCATCGCCGGTAAGCTGGCCATAACGTTTTTCAAGCAGCAGCACATCCTTGTTAGGGTCAACATCATAACTGTATTTCAATACCAGCGCGGCCACCGGTGAGCCTTTTTTGCGGGCCACAAACTGGTCAATGCTCTGCTGGTAAATATTATACACCGTGTTAAGAGATATGATGGCAGAATCCCTGCCGGGGTAGGTAGGTGCTGTTTTTATACGGTTGCGGTAGTAAGTAATATAATCGTTAAGGGGTACAATATGGTAAATAAACTCCTCAAATTCGTAGTTGGCAGGGGCACCCTGTATAGAAACATCCGACAAATCGGCCGCTGCACCATTAATGGTAACATGGTCGTTACCCATAAATAACTGGAACCCTTTCTTTACCTCGGGAAAGGAAATAACATGCGCATCGGGGCCATCCAGCTTGCCCTTCAATACAAACACACCGCCCTTTTTAACCATTGCTTTGGCAATGGTATCGGTGCCGCTCATGCCAGAAAGCATTACCAGGGTATTCTCCGGTATAGAAGCTATTTTACCTTCAATTACAAAACCGGGTGTGGTAACTGTTTGGCTAAATGCTGCCGGGCTGGCCAGCAAAAAAAACGCTAAGTAATAAATACGCCTCATTTTGAATGTCGTTTTTGTAACACGTCAATTACGTCCTGCAATTTATAGCCTTTTGCGTTAAGCAATATTAAATAGTGAAACAGCAAATCGGCACTTTCGTTTAAAAAAAGGTGTTCATTATCGTCCTTGGCTTCAATCACCACTTCTACAGCTTCCTCCCCTACTTTCTGGGCTATTTTATTAATGCCTTTGGCAAAAAGCCTGGCCACATAGCTTTCATCGGGGCTGGCCTGTTTACGCAGATTAATAATATCTTCCAGGTAGTATAAAAAATCATCCTTGTGGTTTTTCTCGCTCCAGCAGGTATCGGCGCCGGTGTGGCATACCGGCCCAAGCGGGTGGGCTTTAATAAGAATGGTATCCTTATCGCAATCAACGGCTACCGTTTTAACTATCAAAAAATTGCCGCTCTCCTCCCCTTTTGTCCAAAGCCTTTTTTTGCTGCGGCTGTAAAAAGTAACTTTTCCTGTTTCTTCGGTTTGCTTAAAAGCTTCCTCATTCATAAAGCCCATCATCAGCACTTTATGGGTATCATAATCCTGTATTATGGCAGGCACCAGCCCATCGCTATACTTTTTAAAATCAATACCCGCAGCGCCGCTGCCATCCCCCAGTGGGGCCTGTTGAAACCTGTTGCCTGTAAATTGTACCATGTTTTATTTTTATGCCCCCCCATTGTTGCCGGGGCTTCTTCGCTTATTATCTTAAACCCAATATATTTTTGTGCGCCAGCCGCTGTAACCCTATTCAGCTTTTGTTGTGTCACTCCCTTCAGGGTTGGGTTGTTTGTTCAGCTTTTCTTATGCGTTCTAAAAGCTCTTTCAATATATACTCATACCTGTCAGTATAATAAACCCTGCGATCCTTTTGTTTGTTATTCATCCAAAAGAAAACGGTAAGGGCCAAAAAACTT
>CAZRDD010000290.1:0-6649 GCA_964598675.1 uncultured Parafilimonas sp. | reverse complement strand
AGGATGCTGTGAATTTTGAAACAGTAAGCTTTGTACCTGCAAAAAGCGGTGGCCAGCAGGTGAACAAATACACTTACTCCGACTACAAATTGCTTAGCGGTGCCAACTATTACAGGCTTAAACAAATTGACCTTGATGGTAAGTTTGCTTATTCTTCTGCCATTAAAATTGATTACAGCAAGTTCGCATGGTCTGTAATGGGTAATGGTTCAGCCAACAAATGGATACAGTTACAGCTTGACCATAAAGCCACCGTTAGCTTTAGGGTATACACTTTACAAGGCCAGTTTATTAAAGAAATAAACAAAGGCGTTACTATGCCGGGTACGTACACCATGCCATTAAGCCTGGGGGCGGCCCACGGGGTGTATATTGTAAAACTTCAGGTTGATAACAAGCAGTATTCTAATAAAATACTCAATTAGTAGTAATACTATTTGTGATGTCAGTTCTTTTATATTCAACTGTAAGCTTGCCCTTTATGGGCAGGCTTACAGTTATGTTTAAATTTTTTTAATGGTTGCTTTAAATATGGCATACAGGCCACGGTATTTACCCTTGCCTGTTTTGTAACAGTACTATGTTGTGCAATTGCTTTGCCAGTAAATTTTATCTAAAAAAACTTATACCATTTTTACATGTATACCATTTGTGCCGTATTGAAGGAGGTGCGCGTAATAGCCAGTATTTTAGGGCTGTTGGTGGTAATTGACATGGTTTTTTTTGCCAATGTTTTGCATAAATATTTTACGTTTTACAAATGCACCAATAAAAAGCCAAAGCTTTGGCAACTTATTGTGCCACTTGATTTTTCAAAAATTTACCTGCTTGATGGTAAAGCTCTCGGCGTAGCCGTAAAGCTTAATATGGCTATCAGGGTTTTTCTTTCCTTTTTTTTATTAACAGGTATTATTGCCTTTTTTTTAATTGAAATAATAAGGGAGCAGGTGTAGCGAATAAACACACAGTTGTTACTAACATACTTCCGGCGTATTTACCATATTGCCTTAAAAATACAGGTAGGTTTTTGCCTGTTATTTACCAGTAAGTTTTATCATATTCTTTTCAAAACAATAAACAATGCACGCCACACCACCATTTACAGGCTATATGCCTGCCCATACAAGCATCGGCGGCATTACACCCTCCTTGTTAAAAAGCTGCCGCAACACATTGGCAGGCACTACAAAAATATTTCCCCATTTGCAGGAAGGTTACCACTAAACCTAGCAATTGTAAGGCATAATATATCCTTTTAATACTATCATCCTTCAATGATATAATATCGCTGCCATTGCCTATGCATTTGCTTTTTGCGAAGCATTTTTCCATCTTTTTTATGCAAGTTTTATTTACAATATTGTAAAAACGCACGTTCTTAATACACATTACCATGAATGTAACACCAGCAATTATTACCAGGCCAGCCCTTGTAATAGCATTGGTTTTTGCCTGCTTTTGCAATGTAAAAGCGCAGGTACCCGGGCCATGCACAGGCGTTGACCCCAGCGGAGACTTTAGCTATGCCGTTTATACCCAAAACGATACAGTGCATTTTACCTTTTACCCGCTGGCACCCATAACAGGCTCAACTTCCGCCATTATTTACGTAAAAAAAGGTAGCGGTACGGGGGCATACCCCGGCTACAACATGGTTGATTCCTCAGCAGATTTTGTTTTTAGCATGCCGGTGGCCGCTGGTACCGTATTGGGCTTTTATTTTACCTACAACGTGCCCGCAGGAGGGGAGAGGAACTCCAGCGCCAACCCCGTGCAGTACCTTTCAGGCTCGGCATGTTATGCAGGTGCGCCCACAGTAGCCATAACCAGCCCGGCTGATGCCGCCAGTTTTACCGCCCCTGCCAGTATTGCCATAACTGCCACAGCTACAGATGCCGCAGGCATAAGTACGGTAGGCTTTTACCATGCCGATACCCTGTTGGGTACCGTAACCACAGCCCCTTACAATTTTACCTGGGTAAATGCTGCTGCGGGCAATTATAGCCTAACGGCAAAGGCAACCAACATCAACGGCATTTCAACCGTATCGTTGCCGGTGGCAATAACGGTAAATAAACCTAATACCGATGGCTATTGTGGCACCGCCGTTAACGGCGATTATGAGTACAAAGCCACCACGGCAGGCGATAAGGTAACCTTTACCTTTCACCCGCTGGCACCTATAGCGGGTTGTGCGTATTCGCTTATCTACATCCGCCAGGGCAGCCAGGGTGGTTATGGCGGGTACGGTATGGCCGCCGCAGGCAGCGATTTTGTGTATACCGCCTCCATTGCCAACGGCACAGCTGTTAGTTTTTACTTTACATACAATGTGCCTTCCGGGGGCGAACGTAATTCAGGCGCCAACCCGCACGGGTATGTGGCTGGCACCAACTGCACAGGTATAGCAGATGAACCGCCAACCATAAACATTACCAGCCCGGCCAACAATGCCAGTTATACTGAACCTGCTACCATAAACATACAGGCCGATGCAACGGATGCCTTAAGTGCCATTAACAGCGTGGTGTTTTACAGCGGGTCTGATTTGCTGGGCAAAGCCACTGTACCGCCCTACCAATACAACTGGACCAACGTGCCAGCGGGCAACTATACCATTGGTGCCAGGGCTACAGCAGCAGACTCGCTTTCTGCAATCTCAAGCTTTGTAAATGTTGTTGTGAACATTGATAACTCGGCTGGGTTTTGTGCCACACTAAACAATGGCGATTTTAGTTACAGGGCGGAAAAAAAGGACGGCAACGTGGTTTTTACATTCCACCCGCTGGCACCTATTGCGGGCTGTACCTATGCATTAATTTATGTGCGGCAGGGCTTAACCGGCGGCTACCCCGGCTACTCAATGACCAAAATTGGCAACGATTTCAGGTTTGTACAAACCATACCAGATGGTACACCAATTAGCATCTATTTTACGTACCAGGTGCCATCCGGCGGCGAAAATAACTCCAGCGCAACACCGCAGGATTATACGGCGGGTGCCGTATGTTCGGCCATCGCCTTGCCTGTGCAACTGTTAAGCTATACTGCAAGTGTACAAAATAACGGCAGCGTAGCTGTTGCATGGTCTACGGGCATAGAGACAAACAATGATTATTTTATCATTCAAAAAAGCAACGATGGGGTACATTATACAACCCTGGCTAAAAAGCCCGCTGGCAGCGTAAAAGCCCCGGTACACTATTATACAGTATTGGATGAGTACCCAGCGGCAGGTGCCAATTATTACCGGCTGCAGCAATTTAATAAAGACGGCGGTTTTAGACTGTATGGCGTTAAAATGGTTACCCTGGTTAACGGGGCACCAACAGGCGTTTACCCTAACCCTATACACGGCACCGAAATAAAAGTAAGGCTGGCAGCAGCCACCACGGCAAAGCAAAATATACGGTTGCTTACTATGGATGGAAAGGTGATATATAGTGGTACTGTGGCCCCTTTGGGCAACATGCTTACCGTACACCTGCCCACTAAACCCAGCGCGGGTATTTATATGCTTAAGGTAGAGGGGGTAACTGCAATAAAACTGATGATATTTTAACACTGATTGAAAGATGAGGGTGGAAATATGAACAATGAAGAATTTTAAGTAAGCCTTTGTGGGCTTACCGGCTTTACATATATTAAAGGCTGTTTCAAAACTAATTTTTGAGGCAGCCTTTAATTTTCAATTTTTAAGGGCTGGAATATTGGCAATTGCGGTGTATAAACAAAGGGCATAAATAACCTAAACCCACCTCTAAATGAAACGCTTTTTGCTGATATTGCAGGAAGCATCACACTGGAGGGCTTTAAATAAAACCAGCATCCGTTGACTGCTTGCCGCGAGGCGACAAAAAGGGGGAAATATCCTTTCTAAATTACCCAAAAAATAAGCGGCTGTCTCAAGCTTTATTTTTGAGACAGCCGCTTATTCATAACCTTTTATTTACTTACAGGTCCTGTTCTTCATCACCTTTCTTTTCTGCCCTTTTCTTCAGCTCGGTAATAGGCATTTCTATTATACGGCCCACTTGTTGCTTGCCACGGTAGTTAACCACTTTAAGCATCACTGCATCTTTAGGCGGTGTAAGGGGTTGCGTATATTTAGGATAAAAATTATCGGGGAAGGAGTTGTCGAAGCTGTAGTACGTATCCAGTCCGCTTACCTCATTGGTAAGGGTAACCAGCAGTTTGCCATCGGCATCTTTTTTAACGGCAAAAGCAGGGTCAAACATGCTTGGGGCATATTTAACTTCGGCTTCGTTAAAACGGCCAAACTGTTTTTCCACACGGGCGGCAAAATTATCCCAGTTTTTGCTTGCTTTCTGGCTCCATACACATTCAGCAGTGGCTAATGCACGTGGCCAAACCATGTACTGCAGGTGCCTTACATTAAACAGCTGCTCGCTCCAAATATTGGCCTGGCCGCCTTTAATGTATTTGGGGTCTACGCCGTCTGGGGCTGGTTCAAACTCATACGCTTTCTTAAGGCGGAGCGTGGCATATACATGCGGTTCAATAATAGCATCGCCCTGCATATAATCCAGGTATGCGTAAGTAGTGGGGCTCATAACCACTTCATGGCCCTGTTTGGCTGCTTCAATGCCGCCTTTAATGCCGCGCCAGCTCATTACAAGGGCGTTGGGGGCAAGGCCGCCATCCAGTATCTCATCCCAGCCAATCACTTTTTTGCCTTTGCTTTCTACAATTTTTTCCACCCTTTTTTCAAAATAGCTTTGTACCTCTTCCTGTGTTTTAAGGCCTTCGCGCTGCATAAGCGCTTTTATCTGCTCATTCTTCTCCCAAAAATTCTTGGCGCACTCATCACCGCCGATGTGTATGTAAGGGAAAGGAAACAATTGGGCTATTTCGCCAAATACCTTATCTAAAAAAGGGTATACTTTTTCATTAGCAGGGCTAAGGGTATTGTCAATACGTGCAATGGGGCCGGGCCAGTCCATAAAGGGCTCACCGGAAATTATCTGGTACTTGTCTGCTCCTGCTGTGCCAGATAACTCAGGATACGCCACCACTGCAGAAAGGCTGTGGCCGGGTATATCAATTTCTGGCATCACATCCACAAACCTGTCTTTGGCGTATTGTATCATTTCCTTAATGTCGTCCTGCGTATAAAAGCCGCCTTCGGTGCGGGGTTCGCCAGGTTCTGGTGCGCTAAAGGTGGTAAAATAACCTTCTTTGTGTACGCGTTTGGTAGCCGCATCGGAGGTTAGCCTGGGCAGGCTTTTTATTTCAATGCGCCAGCCTTCATCATCGGTAAGGTGCATGTGCAGCAGGTTGTATTTGTATTTAACCATCTGGTCAATAAAATCTTTCACCTGTTGCTTGGTAAAAAAGTGGCGGGATACGTCCAGCATCAGGCCGCGCCATCCAAAACGCGGGTAGTCGGTAATATCAACGCCGGGTACTTGCCATTGTACATTTTTAACTTTTGTGGTGCTTTCAATTTCTTTTGGCAGCAGTTGCAGCAATGTTTGCACCACATAAAACAAGCCTGCCGGTTTATTGGCAGTAATGGTAACCTGCTTTGTGGTAACGGTTAAGTGGTAGCCCTCTTTGCCCAATGTAGTATCGGCCGTTTTGGTAAGCACCAGGTTAATGCTGGCCGGGCCTGTGGCTGTTGTTTTTGCGGTATAACCGGTTGGTACGGTTAAGCGTGCTATAAGTGCATTGGTTACCGGCTCCAGTTCCGGCAGTTTCTCAGCCTTTATGGTAATATTGGCAGGCAGGGTAAAATAGCCTGTACCCCTGGTAAGCTTTACCGGCTGTGGTATAATGGCAATTTCATCCTTTGCGGGCGATTGCGCAAATGCCATTGATAAAAAGGAAACACTAACTAAAAGCGAGCAGAGTTTTTTCATAATGCAGCCTTGGCTTTGTAGAATGAGGAAAAATTTGAAGGGCGGAAATTAATCAATTTTTACCTGCTTAAACGCTACATATTAAATGATTAGTTAAAGCTTGTTGATTTTTTCAAAAACTGCGTATAAAAATTTGTTCGTACGAAAATTTTCCTACCTTTAATATATGAAAGCGGAAAAAGAGCAAAACAAGAAACAGGAACCTACAAAATCTGAACTGGAGATATTGCAGGTTTTATGGCAACACGGCCCCAGCACCGTGCGTTTTGTAAATGACCGGCTGAATGAGCAGAAAAGAGAGGTACATTATACATCAACCCTTAAACTGATGCAGATAATGACTGAAAAAGAACTGCTTAACAGGGACGAAACCAACATGAAGCATATTTACAGCGCTGCCACAGAAGAGCAAAAGATGAAAGGCATACTGCTGGATAAATTTGTTGACAATATGTACAATGGCAATGCTGGCAGCCTGGTATTACAGTTATTGGGCAACAAAAAAACTTCGAAAAATGAACTGGAGGCCATTAAAAGCCTGCTGAAGCAACTGGAGGAAGAGTAAAATCATTAGCCTGTTAGGGTTGGGGCAAACTGGGGCTGAACCCCGGTTATACCATCCAGCCAAATTGGTACTACATTGGTTTTACATTCAACACTTGCATGCAAGGCTTTAAATTACTACCGGCATTGCTATAAACCATGCTATTAACCTGTATTATACCTAACCAATAAATTTTTTTGTATGCTGTTTACCGCAAACCAGG
>CAZRDD010000289.1:0-6691 GCA_964598675.1 uncultured Parafilimonas sp. | reverse complement strand
TAATTGTAGTTATCGTTCTCATCTTCGTACAAAGTAAACTGGCCATCCGCGCCAGGGTAAATGCGTAACTCAACAGTATCCAAACGCTTTTCTGTTGCGTATTCCTCATAAGGCCCAAACGGTATAATGGAACCTGCCTTAACATACAGAGGCATCAAATTAAGCGGGGTCGGGGCATCAATCGTTTGGCCACCTTGTATTTTTTTAGCATCCCAAAAGTTATACCATGTTGCAGCAGGCAAATACACCTTGCTTGTTTTTACACCTTCAACCGCACCGGGGGCTGTATACAACGGCTCGGTAATGGGATTAACTAAAAATGCCGGTCCAAACATGTATTCGTATTTCAAGTTATACGTGGCAGTATCGTGCCTGAAGTCGAACGCCAGCGAACGCATAATGGTGTAATTATCCTGCGTAACCTTTGCGCCCAGTGAATAGATGTAGGGCAGCAGGCGGTAGCGCAGCTTATCAAAATGCAGCAGGGTGGCTTTGGTGGAGTCATCCCAGTTTTTAGAGAACAGCGCCCTCTCCCCTTTGCCATGTATCCTGAAGATGGGGCAGAATGTACCAAATTGAAACCAGCGTGTAAACAACTCCCGGTTGGCAGGGGTTGACCAGTCTGGGGCCGTCCAGTGGTAATGGTATCCACCAATATCGGATGTCCAGTAAGGAATGCCGGAAGCGCAGGCATTAATGCCCTGTGGCACCTGTATTTTAAAAGACTCGAAGGTGCAGGTAATGTCAGACGACCACAACGTTGCTGCATTGCGCTGCGTGCCTGCAAATGCCTGGCGCGCCAGGAAGAAAGCCCTTTTGCCCGGTATATCCTGCCGCCAGCCCTTGTAAATGCCATCCGTATGCACCAGTGAATAAGTGTTGAAATAATCTATGCCCCTGCCAGTATAAAATTGTGCTTTGCGGCGTTCATCCAGCAGCGCACCATTGTCCGGCTCGCATTGGTCAATCCACCAGGCATCCCAACCGTAGCGCTTTACCAGGCTATCGCGCGACTGCTGCCAATACAACTGCCTGGCTTTGGGGCTGTGCGCATCGTAGTAAGTATCAAACGTATGGGTAACCACATTATCCCAGGTAATGCTGGTTAACCCGCCTGATTTTTTAAGGGCATCAAAATTAGCGGTACCGCTGCCAAATACCGGCCAAATGGATATCATACCATGTATATTGGCTTTGTGCAGTTCATCCACCATTGCTTTGGGGTCGGGATATCTTTCGGGGTTCATCAGGTGGCTGCCAATGGGCAGCGGCTCCCAGTAATACCAGTCCTGCACTATTACATCCACCGGAATGTGGTTGTTGCGGTAGTTGTCTTTTGCGCTCAGCACTTCGCGCTGCCAGCGGTACCTGTCTTCCGACTGAAAAAGGCCAAAAGCCCATTTGCCGTACATAGGGGCTTTGCCCGTTGCATCGCGGTAAGAAGAAATAATATGATCGAACTCCGGCCCATAAAAAAAGTAGTAATCCACCATCTGGCCGCTTTCTGAAGTATACCTGAACTGGGTATTATTCTCCTCTGCGCCGTAAAAACCAGAGGCAGAATAGTTGTCCCAAAGCAGCCCATACCCCCTGGTAGATAAAAGCACCGGCACTGCGCCTGTAAGGTATTTAATGGCCAGGTCCTGGTTGCGGCCTTTATAATTAATGGCCAGCGAATCCAGCGGATGACAGCCTAAACCAAACAGCCCTTCATCGGCGGGCGAGTTAAAAGATGTTGAGCAATTGTAGGTTTCAATACCAGCAATGGTAGCGGCCTGCATGCTTTTGTTACCAGCAGTTTCTGCCAATATTACACTTCCACTCACCTCTTTATAGATGATGGCATTAGTAGCTTTGTTAATAAAAACACGCAGCTTAGCCGTGGTTATAATAATATTACCATCTTCTTCAGCAATGGTAAATGCAGCTTTTTGTTGCCATGGGTTGTTCATTACCAGCGAGTTTTTGGCAGGAAAAGCCTGCAACGTGGTGTACTTTACCTGCACAATATCCGCCCGGTAAATATTAACCTGCATCAAGCCTTTATCCAGTTTGAATGTTATGCCAGATGCTGCTTTTGAATAAGATATAACCGCAGCACCCGCATTTAAAATTCCCCCCATAAAAATTAAAACCATCACAGCAAACACCCATCCATTCAATTTTTTTGCACCAGCATAGCATCGTAGAAAACGCTTTTTTGTCATAATTCTAATCATTAAAAGCACCAATTATTACCTGCTAAAAGTATAACTGCCGCAGGTACAACAGGGTATATAAAATGTCTTATTTGGGTATCGGAATGTTAAGCATGCAGCTACTAAGGGCAGTAAAGGGTAAAATTATCCATCAACAGGCGTTGTTCGTCCATTTTCCAGTCTTTGATATAAAGGCAATTTTGTGTCATCATTTAAAACGATTAAAAACAAACAAAATGAACACATTTAACGTTCCGGCAAAAGAAACAGTATCAGCAGCTAACCAGGGCATCTTCGATAACCTTACCAAAGGGCTTGGTTTTGTACCCAACCTGTATGCGGTAATGGCTTATTCAGAAACAGCACTGGGTAAATACTTAGCCTTTCAATCGGCAAAAACAACCCTAACCAATAAGGAAAAAGAAGCGGTTAACTTAGTGGTAAGCCAGGTAAACAATTGTATTTATTGCCTTAGCGCCCACACGTTGCTTGGCAAAATGAACGGACTTGCTGAAGAGGAGATTTTGAATATTCGCGCTGGCCACAGCACAGACCCTAAGCTTAATGCCCTGGTTGCCCTGGCAAAAGACATTACAGAAAGTAAAGGCAAGGTTAAACAGGCTAACCTAAACGGGTTTTACAACGCGGGTTACACAAATGCGACTTTGGTTGATTTGATTATGCTGGTTGGCGACAAGATTATTATGAATTACCTGCACAACCTGACCGAAGTGCCTGTTGATTTTCCGTTGGCACAACCATTGGCTTAAGTATGGTTATGCCGCACAGCTCATAAAAAACCAACACTTTCAATCATAAACGCACTATATTCAACACTCAAAACTTGCAAGCACTAACTGTTTTATAACACAAACAGCTAATACAAAGGGTTGAGTGTTGGATAAGAAGCGTTTAACATTAACAGTACAAATTTTAAAGATCAATTACAATGGAAAAAAGATTTCCCATTCCGCCTTTTACTATGGAAACAGCCCTGCAAAAAGTACAGGCAGCCGAAGATGCATGGAATACCAAAGACCCTGCAAAGGTTGCAACAGCCTATACTATTGATACCGAGTGGCGCAACCGGACTGATTTTATAAATGGCCGGGACGAAGTGGTGGCCTTTCTTACCCGTAAATGGCAGAAAGAGCTTGATTATCGTTTAAAAAAAGAACTTTGGGGCTTTAGAGAAAACCGGATGGCTGTACGTTTTGAATATGAATGGCATGATGAAGCTGGCCAATGGTACCGCAGCTATGGCAATGAGCTATGGGAGTTTGATGCTGATGGCTACATGCAAAAAAGGTTTGCCAGCATTAACGACCTTGCCATTACCGAAGCAGAACGAAAATTGCTGTAAAACCATAACAAAATGATTGAGCAACATTTTAGTACACTGGTAAACCCGCAAAACGGCAACCTTGCTTTTAAGATATTGCAGTTTGAGGATAACAGCTATTTTGACCACCTGCAACGCCTTAATTATTACTCCATTATTTGGGTAAAAAAGGGCAATGGAACACTGAAAGCCGACTTTAATGAATATGCTTTTGGTGAAGGCACTATGATGAGCTTTAGCCCTTACCAGCCATTTATGATAGAGGCCGCAGGCAATATAAACGGTGTAGCCATCCATTTTCACCCCGACTTTTTTTGCATACACAAACACCACAAAGAAGTAGCCTGCCACGGGGTGCTGTTCAACAATATTTACCAACCGCCTTTTGTAAAGGTAGATGGCATTGAACAAGATGCCTTAGACCAGCTAATTGAACAAATGGTTGCCGAAATGAAGCAAGCGGGATTGGCCCAATACGAACTGCTGGTATCGTTACTCAAAATATTTCTCATACGGGCATCGCGGTTAAAGGCCAGCCAGCAACCACAAGTGCAAAGCGCCACTACCGGGCAGGAAGAGCCTTTTGTAATACAAAACCTAAAAACAGCAATCGAAACACATTACAAAACAAAACATTCTGCAGGCGATTATGCGGATATGCTGAATATTTCGGCCAAAGCACTTGCCAAAGTAAGCAAAGCACATTTTAATAAAACACTTACCCAGCTTATTTCCGAAAGGATTATTATTGAAGCAAAGCGTGAACTGTATTTAACCTCTAAACCTATTAAAGCCATTGCTGGCGAACTGGGCTTTGATGACGAATACTATTTCAGCCGCTTTTTTAAAACCAATGCCGATGTTTCGCCGCAACTGTACCGCAACACAGTAGGTTTTGCCAGGGCAGAACAGCCATCGGCCAATTAGAAGGCAATATTGGCGCATGCTTTTATAAATGAAAATGTTTGTTTTACTTTGAAGCCGTTTATGCCTGCATTGCCATTAAAACCAAACAGATGAAACAGCTTACGATTGCCTTTGCTATTGCCAGCCTTTTTGCAGCCTGCGGCCAAAGCGGGCAGAAACAAACGCCTGAAGATATTTTACCCACGGCACCTGCTTCTGCCGACAGTGGCTGGATAAGCCTGTTTGATGGCAAAAGCTTAAAAGGATGGCATACCTACGGCGACACCACCGCTGGCAGCGCCTGGAATGTTGACAGCGGTGCTATTCACCTGCAAAGGGGTGCCAAAAATGGCTACCAGACAAAAGGCGGCGGGGATATTGTTACCGACAGCGCCTTTGGCAATTTTGACTTTAAAGTTTCCTGGAAGGTGGGCAAAAAAGCCAACAGCGGCATTATGTTTTATGTACAGGATGATAAGAAAAAATACCCCGAAACCTGGAACACCGGCCCGGAAAGCCAGGTGCTGGATATTGACAGCAACGAAGATGCCCACAGCTTTAAACACCAGGTAGCCGACCTGTACGACCTTATACCCTGCCAAACACACCCCGGTAAACCCTGGGGGCAATGGAATAATGTAGAAATAGTAAGCAATAAAGGCAAGCTAACCATTATGCTAAACGGCGTAACCGTAATAAACACCACCCTTTGGGATGACAACTGGAAAAAACTAATAGCTGGCAGCAAGTTTAACACCATGCCCGGTTTTGGCAGTTTTACCAGCGGCCATTTTGCCCTGCAGGATCATGGCGAGGAAGTGTGGTACAAGGATGTAATGATAAAGAAGTTGTAGGCTTACGGCAAACGGCTTTATCCTTATACCCAATGCACTTGCCATTACCTGTAACAGCAAGTGCATTGTAATTTCCATTATTCAATGGCCATCTTGTTTTTAAACAGGGTTATCAACAAAGTACTTTGCTAAGCAAGTTGTAGCCCTTGCCATTTACATTCCAACTACGCCTGCTCACTTCCATCGATAGGGCGCTATCCACCTTAAAATTTTTAACCCCACCAAAATTTTTCAAAAAAACATTTGGACATATTAAAATAATACTCATCTTTGGTGTACTAATTAAATAGTACACTAAATCACTAACCATGATATCGGTTAAAGACCTGCATTTCAGCTATTCGCAAAAAACCGTATTCAACGGGTTAAACCTGCAACTAACACCGGGTTATATATACGGGCTGCTCGGCAAAAACGGTACTGGTAAAACAACTTTACTATACAATCTGGCTGGCCTGCTGTTTCCGGCAAAAGGTTCGGTTACTGTATCCGGTTTTATACCGGGCGAAAGAAAGCCTGCTTTTTTGCAGGATATTTTTATGGTGCCTGAGGAATTTCACCTGCCGGATGTTTCTATTAAACAATACATAAAATATACTGCCCCCTTTTACCCCTGGTTTTCAAACGAGCGGTTTGCTGAATATTTAAACGAATTTGGTGTGCCATATAACTGTAATCTTAGCAGCTTAAGCTATGGCCAGAAAAAAAAGGTACTGATAAGTTTTGGCATTGCAGCCAACACATCGCTGCTGTTAATGGACGAACCTACCAACGGGCTTGACATTGCAGGCAAAAGCCAGTTGCGTAAAATAATCGCGGGTGCCTTTGATGATAAAAAATGTATAGTTATCAGCTCTCACCAGGTAAAAGACCTGGAGAACCTTGTAGACAGGGTTACCGTTATTGATAACGGAGATATTCTGCTTGATGAAAGCATTCAAAAAATTTCGGAAAAGCTTTCTTTCAAAATATCCTACGATGCTTCGGAAATATCATGGTCTATTTACAGCGAGCCTTTACTGCGCGGCAGCGCTGTTGTGGTAGTTAACCTTGACGGAGAAGAAAGCAAAATAGACCTTGAGCTGCTTTACAAAGCCTCTATGGCAAACCCTAAACTCATCCACTCCATTTTTAATAATTAAGCCGGTATGTTTAAAACGATAAATGTAAAAAGGTTGTACCTGCTGGCAATAAAGCAATGGTTCGAAAACCGTAAGGCATATACACTTTTTTTCCTGGCAATAACCGCCTTACTTTCGGGTTGGTTTATTTTTTTCCTTATGGCAGGCAGCCCATATTTGTTTGCACAGGATAATCAATTGCTAATTTATTTTGGTGGATTATTTGTGGCAGGGTGCCTATCGGCAAGTTTTCTGTTTAACGATTTTATA
>CAZRDD010000288.1:0-6755 GCA_964598675.1 uncultured Parafilimonas sp. | reverse complement strand
CAATAACCGTGTAACCAAATGGGCACCGGGTGCAACCAGCGGTGTAATTGTGGCAGGCACTGGTACCGCCGGTACCGCCAGCAACCAGTTAAATGGCCCGATTGGTGTTAATGTAGATAAAACTGGGGCGCTTTTTGTTACTGATTTTCTTAATAACAGGGTGCAAAGATGGTTGCCGGCAGCAGGCAGTACGGGCAGTGTTGCCAGCACTACTTTTGCCAGGCCGTTAAGCACCGCAGTTGATGCCTCTGGTAACCTGTATGTGCTGGAAGAGACGAATAACCGGGTTATTAAGTTTACACCTGGTAAAACCGACAGCGTGCTGCACACCACTACACCGGGTGTTTATACAGCAACAGTGTCAACTTATGCAGGCTGCACCGTTACAACGGCACCATATACACAGGCTACAGCGTCAACACCAGCTGTAAGTATAACTACTAATACTGGTACAGTTGTTTGCGGCAGTGTGCCGGTAACCTTTACTGCAACACCTGTAAATGGTGGCAGTGCACCATCTTACCAATGGAAACGCAACGGGGTTAATGTTGGCACCAACTTGCCAACTTACATTGACAGTGTACCGGTAAACGGCGATTCAATATATGTTTTGTTAACCTCAAACGCTGCCTGTTTGGTATCCGGTACTGCAACATCAAACGGTATTAAATTAACGGTAAATGCAAAACCAAATTTAGGCAGGGATACAGCCCTTGCGGTTTGCACAGGCAGTTACATTAACATTAAGAACCTGTACAGCATTACCGGTTATACAACCGCTGTGTGGAACGTTGCACGGCCCGACAGTGTGGTAGCCGCAGGCAAGGATACCCTTATTGTAACCACCAGTGCCGGTTGCAGGGATACTGCCGTAGTAATTGTAACATCTGTTGCGCCACCAGCAAAACCGGTGTTAACAAAAACAGGCAATACTACCTTCTGCCTTGGCGATAGCCTGGTACTAAACGCAAATGCTGCTGCTGGCCTGCAATGGTACCGTAATAATCAACCCATAAAGGCAGCAACGCTAAGCCGTTATGTAGTACGTGCTTCAGGCAGTTATAAACTTAAAGTAACAGGCAGCGGTGGGTGTGCCGTGTGGTCCGACTCGGTGATTGCCACCGTAAACCAGGTGCCTATACCAACCATTACTTTGGTGAACGATACATTGGTATCCTCTTCGCCAACGGGTAACCAGTGGTTTGAAAACGGTGTACCAATACCGGGTGCTACCACGCCTAAGTATTCACCATATAATATTGATGTGTATGCGGTGCAGATAACCAGTGGCAGTTGCGTATCGGCCATGTCGTACCCTTACCTGTATACAGCAGGCACCATGGGCTTTAAGGGCAAAAACAAAGGCACCGCAAATGCACTGTTATACCCCAACCCTGCAACCGATGCAGCCAAACTGCAGTTAAGCGGCTTTACCAGTAGTGTAATAGCAACAATAACTGACATGACTGGCAGGGTTGTATGGCAGCAGGATAAGCTTACAAACAGCACTTATACATTGCCGTTAAGCAATCTTGCGCAGGGTATGTATTTGGTAACAATTAAGGATAAAACTACCATACGCACCATCAGGCTTATAAAGGCTAAGTAGTAGTTACAAACGGGGGATTTATATGTGGGGGCTGTCTCAAACAAAAGAGGCAGCCCTCTTTTTTTTGTAAAGACAGAGGGCCGTTACTTCATCTGCCCAACGTACAATGTTTTTGCACTACAGCCAGTATATTTTCATGGTTATATAAAATTGATGGTTTGTATTTTGATACCTGTTGGTGCTGTTTTGCAAATTGTTATTTAGAATACCCTGGGGTATCGCCCAAAAAGAATTGTAGTAAAGGGTCTTAAATTTTCTACTGCTAAAAAAAACGGCTACGATGCCTCGCCTTAATCATATTTCCGCATTGTTACCCTTATACAGATGACTTAACCCGTTAAAATTGATTTTGGCTAAACCAAAAGCAGATTTGGATAAATTGGTGTAAAGGGTGCAGATGATATTTGTGCCAACAAAAAAAGATTACTTATGCGGGTATTTGTTACAGGGGCCACAGGCTTTATAGGTACAGCCATTGTGCAGGAATTAATTGGTGCAGGCCACCAGGTGTTGGGGCTGGCACGCTCGGATGCATCGGCCCAAAAGCTTATTGCGGCAGGTGCCGAGGTGCTTCGCGGAGACCTTGAAGATTTGGAAAGCCTGAGGAGTGGCGCAGCACCATGTGACGGTGTTGTCCATGCAGGTTTTATTCACGATTTTACCCGGTTTAAAGCGGTGTGCGAGGTGGATAAAACAGCCATAAGCACTATTGGTGCGGTACTGGCTGGTTCTAACCGCCCATTCATCGTTACTTCTGGTACAGCGCTGGTTAGCCCCGGCAAACTGGCTACGGAAGATATTATTCCTCCGTTTAACCCGGCCTGGCCGCGTGCTTCTGAACAGGCTGCGGACGTGGTTGCCGGGCTGGGTGTTCGCGCAGCAGCCGTACGTTTATCGCCTTCGGTGCATGGGGATGATGATAAGCATGGTTTTATACCCATATTGGTAGATATCGCCCGCGGAAAAGGTTTCTCGGCTTACATTGGCGAAGGGCTTAACCGTTGGAACGCGGTACACCGGCTGGATGCCGCCCGTTTGTTCCGCCTGGCTTTGGAAAACGCTGCGCCAGGTGCCCGTTACCACGGCTCTGCAGAGGAGGCTATTACCGTTAAATCGATAGCCGGGGCAATAGGTAAACAGCTTGGCCTTCCGGTAAAATCAATAACCCCCGAAGAAGCGGTTACGCATTTTGGCTGGTTTGCGCACATGGCAGCGATAGACTGCCCGACTTCAAGCTTATTTACGCAACAACATTTAGGCTGGCACCCAACACACCCAACATTGCTGGCTGATATTGAAAACGGCGTTTATACCAAATAAAAGCTATGAAAATTATTGTAACCGGTTCCTTAGGCAACATAAGCAAACCGTTAACAGAAATATTGGTGGCGCAAGGGCATGCAGTAACGGTGGTTAGCAGCAACCCCAATAAAAAGCAGGCTATAGAGGCCCTGGGGGCAGTACCCGCTATCGGCACAATGACTGATGCTGGTTTTTTGAGCGATACTTTTAAAGGGGCGGATGCTGTTTATGCCATGATACCTTTAAGTTTTACCGAGCCGGACCTGGGCCGTTATTTACGCCAAACAGCACAAAACTATGCACGGGCGCTGCAACAAGCGCAGGTTAAACGCACAGTGGTGTTAAGCGGGTGGGCGGCAAACCTTGTTAAAAGCGAGAACGCAGAGGATGTTTTTGATGGGCTTAACACATCGCTCACCATTATGCGCCCGGCCAGCTTTTATACCAATTTCTACCAGTCAATAAACATGATTAAAGGCAAGGGGTTGATGGGCAAATTCCTTACGCTGCGTTATTCCGGCCTGTGGGCTTTGCTAACAGGCAAAACCGGCTTGCTGATGGGTAATTATGGTGGTGATGACAGGGTGGTTTTTGTGTCGCCAAAAGATATTGCCGATGCAGTGGCTGAAGAACTGGTAATAAAGCCGGAAAAAACAACCATCCGTTATGTGGGCAGCGAGGAGATGACGTGTAACGAAGCCGCAAAAATAATAGGCACCGCTATAGGTAAGCCCTGGTTAAAGTGGGTGCTGCTTACAGATAAGCAAATGCTGCAAGGGCTAAAAATGGCAGGGGTGCCGCTGAAACTGGCCGAAACCCTGGTGGAAATGCAGGCAGTTATGCACAGTGGCAAAACCCTGCAGAACTTTTATAACAGCCAACCAAAAATGGGCAAAGTAAAGCTTGCCGATTTTGCCAAAGAATTTGCAGAAGTTTATTATAAAAAATAACTATATTTATTTTAGCTATGAACAGCCACCCGCTTTATCGTTTCAGCACCATTACCGAATATCACCGGGCTGCAGGGCTGCCAATGCCTGCACACCCGCTGATAAGTGTGGTACACATGGACGAGGTTACGTTGCCCATCGCTGCAATTCCGTTCAGCCTCACGTTTAATTTTTACAGCATTTCTCTTAAAAAAATGCACCATACGATGTTTAGGTACGGGCAGCAGTCCAGCGATTTTGATGAAGGCGTTTTGTTCTTCATGTCGCCTGGCCAGGTGTTTGGTATTGAAAGTATGCCAGATAAGGCTGTTGCAAAACGCCCCGAAGGCTGGATGATGCTTATTCACCCAGATTTTTTATGGAACACACCGTTGGCTAAAACCATTAAGCAATATGAGTTTTTCGGCTATTCGGTTAACGAAGCGTTATATCTTTCTGATAAGGAGGAGGCGATGTTAACCGCCATTGCCAGCCAGGTTGAGCAGGAGTACAACGCCAATATTGACCGGTTTAGCCAAAATGTTATTATAGCTCAGTTAGAACTATTACTAACGTATTCTGAAAGGTTTTACCAGCGCCAGTTCATCACCCGCAGGGCAGCCAGCAGCGAGTTGCTTACACGGTTGGAAGATTATCTGTCAAACTACTTTAACAGCGGTGCGCTGGCCGTTGAGGGCCTGCCTACGGTGGCTAATATTGCCGGGGCATTAAATATTTCGCCGGGCTACCTTAGCGGCGTGCTAAAGGCCTTAACCGGCCAAAGCACACAGCAGCACCTGCACAACAAGCTTATTGATCTGGCCAAAGAAAAGCTGTCAACCACCAATCTCTCCGTAAGCGAAATTGCCTACGAGCTGGGTTTTGAACATTTACAGTCGTTCAGTAAACTGTTTAAAACCAAAACCAGCCTTTCGCCGCTGGGCTTTCGCCATTCTTTTAATTAGCGCCCGGCTTAACATTACCGGTAATACCTCAATTGAATAAGTACAGCGGAGAGGGTTGGCGTTTTATGTACACCCGGTTGATACGCTAAAGTTGCCGGTTTGTGTAAATTTGTTACAAGCAAGTTTAATGCTGTACTGGTTTAGCGCAAGGGTGGGGGAGAAAGGCTAAGCCCCGGTAAATAATTGAATTTACCGGGGCTTAACCTTATTGCTCTTGCTGTATTTTTATTAAAAAATTGGTCAATCCTGTTACAACCACCGCGCATACAACCGGATGGCACTTTAATCAAACAGGCCCGGTGCTGTGTTGTCGGCAGCTTTCTTCTCCCAGCTCATTTCAACGGATTTGCTGAAGTCCATCAGTTTGGCACCCAGGGCTTTCCAGCCCATTACTTCCACCATTTTAGCTATTTTAAACTTGGCGCTGCGTACCTGCTGACCTTTGCCTGTTTGCACCACCAGCACAGGCTCATCCTCGGTGGTAACGGCCTCAAGGCGGTTGCCGTTGCCTTCCTTAATAAACAGGAACTTGTTGTTCATGGTGGCGGTTTCTATCCTGAACCTTTTTACCGTAAACTGGTTTTTATCTGCATCAAGGTAAATGGCCGAGATGGTTTTTTCGGGGTCAAACTTTTCTATCAGCAGCATTTTATCGGCATCAAAACGCTGGGTAACTTCTGTTTCGGTTATTTCGTAACTGCCATCGTTGTATATAACCAGCAGTTTTTCATCTTCAAAGCTGCCCAGGTACTGGCCTTTTTCTTCGGTATTAAGCCTGCCAAACTTATCATCAAACCAAAGTTTGCGGCCTGCCAGGGTGGAACGGCCTTTCTCCTTAAACTTAACCGCGCGTATGGAGTGTTTGGTAACCTGGTTGCCCATGCTGCCACGGCCTTTAATATCAAGCTCCTCAAACGGAAAATCAAACTCCTTAATACGGGCATTGCTGTTGGGGCTAAGCACAATTTTTACCAGTTCGGCCTCGCCGTTGGGGTTGGCGCTAAAATAATGCACCTTGCTTTTATCGCTGCCTTTGGTAAGGTCGTACTCCTTATCCCTGGTTATGCCGGTAACATTAAAGCGCTTGGCATAACTGGTGCCGGTTTCGCCATCAACATATATCATGTTGTAGGTGGTGCGCTCATCGTTTTTTTGAAAAACGGCGGCGTGTATAATATCCTTGCCTATAAATATTTTATCGGCCACGCGCACTATTTTCATAATACCGCGCTTGGTAAAAGCAATAATATCGTCAAGGTCGCTGCACTCGCATAAAAACTCGTCTTTTTTAAGATTGGTGCCAATAAAACCTTCGGCACGGTTCAGGTACACCTTTGTGTTGGCAATGGCTACCTGCCTGGCCTGTATAACATCAAACTGTTTTATTTCGGTTTTGCGCTCGCGGCCTTTACCAAATTTCTTCAGCAGGTTTTCAAAATAGGCTACGGCAAAATCGGTAAGGTGTTCCAAGTCGTAATTAACCTGTTTAATATCATCTTCAATGGTTTTAATCTGGGCATTCAGTTCGGCAATATCCAGCCTGTAAATACGGCGTACCGGTTTTTCGGTAAGTTTTAAAATGTCTTCACGGGCAATCTCACGTTTAAGCCTTTGTTTAAAAGGGCCAAAAGCCTTGTCTATCGCTTCAATTACTTTTTCCCAGGTTTCGTGGCGCTGCTCTAACTCCTTGTATATTTTCTCTTCAAAAAATATTTTTTCCAGCGATGTGTAATGCCATTTGTCTTCCAGTTCGGCCAGCTTAATTTCAAGCTCACGTTTTAACAGGGCCTTTGTATTGTCTACGGATACGCGCAGCAGGTCGTGCACGCTCATAAACAACGGTTTCTGGCCCATGATAACGCAGGCATTGGGGCTTATGCTCACCTCGCAATCGGTAAAGGCATACAGTGCATCTATGGTAATATCGGGGGATATGCCGGGGGCAAGGTC
>CAZRDD010000287.1:416-6757 GCA_964598675.1 uncultured Parafilimonas sp. | reverse complement strand
AGGCCAAAAAACGGGACAGCTTATACGTCTGCAAAGATGAAAAGCCGCCGTATATTGCAAACCCGTGCTATGTCCTGGCAACTTCAGGGAATAATACATACAGAATAATGGCCTTCACAAGCCTCAACGCCAAGTTCGAAGAAACCAAAGCCAAAAAAATAAATGGCTGGTGTTTTGTAACAGTAGATGCTAACGAACTCGGAAGAACGCCTGAAGAAGCCGTTTTGCAAGTACGGTCATAGACTGTTCACCCGACTTGCGCTTATTTTGTTTTCCGCCGGCGGCCCTCTTGGTATCGAGCTTTCACATGGCTATAAGTCGTCACAGTCATGCCTAAATGTGTGGCTATGTATTTGTCCGGAACCCGCAAAAGAAGGTCAGCGTATTTCTCAATAAAATATTCATAGCGCTGGGACATCGTGGACCGGCGCATGATATAATTGCGCTCTTCTGAAAGGGAGTAATATTTCTGGAGAATGATGCGGGCGTGCACATTAAACTCCGGGAAATACCTGTAAGCATAATCCAACTGCTCATAGGAAATACCCCATATCACGCAGTCCTCTATCGCCTGGATAAACTCGTAACTGGGCCGTTGCTGGAAAAAACTATGGATCGATATAAAAATATCACCCTCTTTCTGGAACCACGCATTGATTTCTTCACCTTCGGCTGCGTAATACCCACGCACCAGGCCTTTTTCGATGAACGATATCTGGCGGTTGATTTCTCCTTCCCGCAGTACGTATTCTTTCCTGTTTACTACTTTAGATTTTAAGACACGGCGCAGGTAACTTTCAAAAGCTTCGGACAGCGGCGCGATCCGGTTAAAAAGCTCGACAAGGGCTTCCATAATCTTTTAGCTGATAAGGTTTATGAATAGCCTGACCCCCACAAAAAAAATACCTGCGTGCCAGCGTTTGAAAGATTTGCGCAATATTATACAAGGCTTCAGGATAACGTTGATGAATAGCCTAAGCGCAGGCAGTGTGTTATGGAAAAGGCAAACAACCCACTCCAAATAATTCACGTATATAAGTGTTTATCTGTACTACGAACTAAAATTTACCCTTAATTTTGGCTAAGAAAAATCTGTAGCAACGCTACCCGCGTTAATTCGGGTGGAATTGTCGTATTTTTTCGGGCTCTCTGTCAGATAAAAGCGTGTTGTACCAGCGCCATGCATAACGAGACGGATTCCTACCGTTTTACACGTACCAGTTTATGCTTATCTGTCCGGCGACTGCCCCGGCTTGCAACAAGCCAAACCTTCATCCTTAAAAAAGTATTTCCCAAAGGTATTTTACCCGAATCATAGATTTGGGCACCGATCACCCAGCATAATACTTTTAACGATGGATAAAATGAGGCTCATTTACCCCGTACACTTATTCGCATGAGGAATACTGACAATGATATGGATCTGCTAGAAGCCTTCAATGCCAGGGAGCGCCGGGCACTGGAGGAGGTCTACACGCGCTATTACCACCGGATGTATTTTGTGGCACGTAAATACACGCGTGATCATCATGCGGCAGAAGATGTGACGATGGACGTTCTCACGAGGCTGCTGGAAAAAGACATACATTTTACCACGCTTGCACGCCTGGAAGGATACCTCTTTACGAGTTGCCGAAACGCGGCCATCGACCTGCTGCGTAAAAAGACCGCCAGCAAAGCGCACAGACAATTCACGCAGGAAGATGACATGATGGAGAGCGTAGAATGGGACCTCATCCAGGCGGAATATATCTCGCACATCCGCAACATGCTTCAACAGTTGCCGGATAAATACCGGCAGGTGCTGACGCTTTTATATTACGAAGAATCGCGCTCGCAGGAAGCTGCCGACCAGCTGAACCTTTCCAAGCGCACCGTTGAACGCTACCGAAGGGAAGCGCTCGAAATCATCCGGCAGGTTTTTGCCAATGCTAAATCACTGGAAATCATTTCCTTTATGGGTGTGGTGCTTACACTGGCAGCCATACTTCATACTTTTTTAAAAAATTTCTGAAATTTTCTGTCAATTCCTGTCGCAAAAGGATACCCACATACGTATTCTTAGTACCGGTGGGCATTAAGGGTAAACTTATAGAAACAGTTAATGACTACTAACTATAATCATTATGTTATCATCAAAGCGGATTGCTGAGCTGGCTGTCAAATTCAGGTTTGGGACCATCAGCCCGGTTGAACAGGAAGACCTCGACAACTGGCTGGCTGGCCTCACAAAAGCAAACAGGCGGCAGTTCTTTGAATGGGTGCAAAGCGAAGAACAAACGCTGGAGGCATTAAAATATATGGCTGAAGCGGATGCCTCTTTTGACAGGAACCTGGCCGTCTTCCTTAATAAGAGCAGGGCAACGATTCGTCCCAGGAAGGTCTTTCATTTCAGGTGGATTTATGCGGCGGCGGCCTTGGTCTTGCTGATGGTTGGCGGGCTGTATTGGTACAACAGCTTGCCACCGCGCCATACCATAGCCGCAACTCTGAAACCAGCAGATATTCCGCCGGGCGGTGACAACGCGACACTGTTGCTTGCGGACGGCTCATCTGTGGACCTGACACGGGCCGGTGTAGGGGCAATAGGCAACAAAGACAACATCAGGATTGCTAAGGAGTCGGCCGGGCAGGTTACTTTTAACCCTGGTAATACCCCGGTGAACAGTTCTTTTAACACCATCCGCACGCAGCGCGGCGGCAAGTACATGATCGTCCTGCCGGACAATACAAAAGCCTGGCTCAACGCTGCGTCAAGCCTGCGTTTCCCTACCGCGTTTAATGGAAGTACAAGAGAGGTCGACATGGAGGGAGAAGTGTATTTTGAGGTAGCGAAGAACCGCTCCAAGCCATTTTTAGTGCATTGCCGGTCCAACACCATTGAGGTCTTGGGTACTCACTTTAACAGCATGGCTTACCAGGAAGAGGAGGCCATGCAAACAACCCTGCTCGAAGGGTCAGTTAAGGTTACGGATGGAGGCCAGACGGTCACCATCAAGCCAGGCCAGGCGGCAATCACCCGGAACGGATTACTTACCGTAAACCCCGATGCCGATTTAGAATCTGCCATTGCATGGAAAAACGGCCAATTTTCCTTCAACCGTGCAGACATTAAAACAGTCATGAACGCGCTAGCGAGGTGGTATGATGTTGACGTGAAATATGAAGGGAATGGTGGCCTGCAGCCATCCCATATAGATGCCGTAGTGGACAGGAATACCAGCCTCCAGACCATGCTAAACGCGTTAAAAACAAGTGGATTTAACTTTCGAGTAGAAGGAAAAACCATCATGGTTTCAGCTAAATGACCGCTGAAAGGCGGCCACTGATGTTTCGTTTGGTCCGGTTGCAGTTTGTACAATTCAATGGAGAAGCCCGGTGCTTGCGTCTCCTTTCCCGTTCAGGCGGGCTTCCCATTTATTAGAAACAGAAAAAATAACTTTCTATAAAGTAGGCCATTACCATTAACCTCTTCCTGTAATTCCTACCACCTGTTCCGCCAAAAGAGCAGGCGATTGTATTGTCAACCTGAAAAAGGGCAACATTTTTCTTATGTGACGCACGCGGGTGCCTTATCACGCCCGCACAGGACGGCTGTGTCCACAGCTGACCCACTTTTTAGCATGGGATTAATTGACTGCCACAACCTAGAAACCTCCGCAAAAAGATTTTATCCATTGAATAAAAAAACGCCAAATGTTCCATTTGCTGTACACGCTTTTGCTATGGGGTATGCCTGGAAAACTGCATGAGCTGAAAATCGGTGACCGCCTGCCTGACCAAGTCATTCATCATGTCGTCAATTACAAATCATCTGCTTTACATCTATCGGATTTCAAAGGCAAAATGCTACTATTTGACTTCGGCGCGACAACCTGTGCACCTTGTATTAAACTGCTTCCTCATTTAGACTCCCTGCAGGCCGAGTATGGTAACAAAATGCAGGTGTTTTTTGTTTCGTTCGAGCCGGAAGAAAAAGTGCGGCAGGCTATGGCGCGGAACCCGCGTCTCGCTGCGCTCAAAAACATACCGATCGTAACCGCAGACACCTCTTTGCAGGAACAGTTCAAGCATGAATCCGCGCCACATGAGGCCTGGGTAGCCCCTTCAGGGATCGTTGTGGCCCAAACAGAACCTGATTACGTTACCAGGGAAAATATCGACAAGGTGATAGCGGGTGAAAAAGTAGACTGGCCGCTGAGACATGAAGAAAGTTTTGACTACTCGCAACCCCTGCTTACATTGAACAAGGATAATATCCCGCCCGCCGTGAATCGGGAAGAAAACAATATTTTTTACACCGCCGTGCGTTCATATATCGATGGCGTCAGCCGCAGGCAAACCATAGTCAAAGATTCCACGAACCGCGTCTGCCGTGTCAGTTATATTAATTACCCTGTTATTGACCTCTATTTTGCAGCCTGGGACCTGAAATGGTGGGAATGGCCAAAGAACCGTATCAAGGTGATTTCAGGAAATATGCGTCGCTTCTACCAAGATTCAGCTACCTTGTACAAACAGTTGTGGGAGGCGAAGTATGACCAGTGTTTCGAGGCAACTTTCCCACTTGGCTTATCCGAAGTCGTGTCTAACCGGACCGTTCAAAAGGGAATTGACTATCAACTCAACATGCAATCAAGCATTGACACCCTGCTGGTAGATTGCTGGGTGCTCAGAAAAGGACCCAACATCAGCGACTATTACACCAAGACCTATTCAAAACAAGTCGCGGAAGAACGCGCCAGAATCTCTGGCCAGGAAGCCTACAAAGATCCTTTTACGCTGGCCTGGAAACTGAATTTTAAGGGACACTACCCCCCGGTCGTCGATGAAACGGGTTTAAACAAAGAAGCAAAAGAATATTATATAGACCAGGTACCGGAACAGGCCGATTTTGAAACGGTCAAGGCAAGGCTTAAATATTTCGGGCTCGACCTTATTAAAGAAAAAAGGCGGCTGCCGTTCCTGGTCATCAAAGATCTCAACTAATAGAATACTGCTTATTCCATTCCCGATAACATCTATTTTCCATGGCATATTTTACACATACCAAAACTACGCTGGTTACAAAACTTACCGTACTCCTGATGACGTTGGCCACATTGCAGGTGACCGCCAAGACTATGGCCCAGGTCAGGCTTTCTGTCAATGAGAAACAGGCTACTATGAAAACGGTACTGGCAGACATCCAGCGCAGTACCGGGTACAATTTTATCATGAACTCAGCCTATAATGACCGCATTCCGAAAATTACCATTAAGATGGATAATGCGACCATTACAGATATTTTGGATGCATGTCTCAAAGGGTCACAGTTCACTTATACTATCGAAGATAAACTTATCACTATCAAAGAAAAATTGGTAACTGCACCAGCTCAGCCGTCGATAGCTGCGGAGCCAAGGTCCCGCGATTTGCACGGCAAAGTCGTCAATGAAAAAGGGCAAGCAGTAGTTGGCGCCTCTGTGGTCGTCAATGGTACGGCCAAAGGTACTTATACCGACGACCAAGGTAACTTCCTCATCAAGGATGTACCGGACGAAGCGCCCGTATTGGTCATCAGTTATATCGGTTATGAACGCCAAAAAATAGCTTATAAAGAGGACATTGCAATCAACCTCAAGGTGTTGCCTTCAGAATTAGCTAACGTCGTTGTGTCCAATGGTTACCAGGCTATTTCTAAAGAGCGCATTGCGGGATCGGTAGATTATATCGGCCAGGATAAGTTGGAGAAAATAGTATCCCCGGACATCATCAGCCGCCTGCAAAATACCGCCAGCGGCGTATTCTTTACCCCATCGGGAGAAGACTTGTCCACCAGCAACATTTTTGTGCGGGGCCTGAGTACCATTAACAGCGGTACAGAACCGCTGATCATCCTTGATAATTTTCCTTACGCGGGCAATATCTCAAACATCAACCCCAACGATGTGGAGAGCATTACTGTCCTCAAAGATGCCAGCGCGGCAAGTATCTGGGGGGCTAAATCGGGTAATGGTGTCATCGTTATTACTACGAAAAAAGGCAAATACAATTCGCCGCTCCAAGTGTCCTTAAACACGAACGTCACCTTAGTAAACAAACCAAACCTCTATTACAACCCGCAGTGGCTGGATTCTAAAGACTTTATTGATGTGGAGAAAATGCTTTTTTCCAATGGCTTTTATGATGCAGACCTAACTTCAAGCAACTATGCCGTCGTATCACCAGTAGTGCAGGCCTTGGCTGATGCCCGTTCAGGCCTGATCAGCCAAGCTGACGCGGACGCAAAAATCAATAGCTACGCCAACCTCGATAATCGTGCACAGCAAAAGAAATATTTATACAACCGGCCGATAAAC
>CAZRDD010000287.1:0-406 GCA_964598675.1 uncultured Parafilimonas sp. | reverse complement strand
TTTGACATTTACAGGCGGTGGGCAGAATATCAATTACTACATCTCCGCAGGTTATGACAATAACATAAGTTCTACCAAAGGCAATGGCTTTAACCGCCAGACTCTGCATACACTGACTAATTTTACACCCTTAAAAAACTTTCAGTTTTCCATCGGGATTGATTACAACCATATGGGTTCGGACGCCTACGGTTCTTTTATAGGTTTTGGGCCGGGTGGTGGTAAATCTGTCTATTACCCTTATGCTATGCTTGCTGACGTTAAGGGCAACCATTTAACCTTGCCAAAGGACTATGCCCAATCCTTCAAAGACACTGCTGGTGGTGGCCAGTTACTGGACTGGAATTACCGCCCCCTCGACGAATACAATACAGGTTCCTATAACAATACGCAGTCAAACGATATT